>DGOT01000186.1:12810-17320 GCA_002389465.1 Bacteroidales bacterium UBA4459
CCTCCTTGTGGAAATTGCTGCAGATAATTTTCAAGTTTCGAAATGGCCTCACGACAGTTGCCATTCATGTACCGATTTTCACCGGTTGTGAATATAAGTGAATCCTGTTCTCCCGTTGAGACCTGTACAAAATCGAGTTTATTTGCGTAGGCAAAATATTCATCAATAGCACCTTTGTCCATGTATATACTTTGCAGGGTGCTCAGCGCTTCTTTGGCCTCGGTAGAAGCGGGATATTTATTAATCACCTGCTTCAGTGCACTGATGGCTTTATCGTTCTGGTTGTTGTTGTAATAGATAAATCCGAGTTTCAGAAGCGATTTTTTAGCCAGGTTGCTTTTTGGTTTTTCTTTCACCAGTTTATCGAAATACACGATGGCATGTCTCGGGTCATTCTGGATCAGATAAGTGGAGGCAATTTCGTACAAAGCATCATCGTAGAGGTAAGATTTTTTATAACGTTGAGAAAGTGTTGTCAGTGAGCTGATCTTACTGTTAAAGTTCCCTCTGGCTCCGTAACAGAAGGCTCTCTGGTAAAGAGCGTAATCGGTATCCTTTGCATTGTTCCGAATTACACGGTCGTATAAAGCGGAAGCTTCATCAAACTTTTTCAGGATGAAATACGAATCGGCCAGCCTAAGAGTAGCATCGGATACAAGTTCTTTCTTTGACGTGGCTGTTTGCAGAAACTTCTTAAAATAGGTAATGGACTGCCCGTAATTATTTTGGTTGAAATAGGTGTACGCAAGGTTGTATAAGGCGGCGTTATACAAATCGGAATCAGAAGCGCCGGGAGCGGAAATAAATGTTTTGTAAAGTCTTGCAGCCCCTGCATAGTCTTTGGCCCGGTATAGACCTTCCGCTTTCCAGAACAGTGCCTTTAATTTTACTTCAGAATCAGCTGTGTATTTAATGGCTTTGTCAAAGTTGATCATGGCCTGCTCATAATTTCCTTTGTTAAATTCGTTGACGGCACTGGTAAAAGCAATTTCCTGATAAATGGCCTGCAGTTCCGGATTCATTTGTCCCGATTGCTCTAACGAAGCAAGCGCTGCTTCGTAGTTGCTTGAGGCAAGGTATAATTGCCCCAGCAATTCGTAGGCGTTACTGAGTTTTTCCGAACTATTATTTCTTTCAATGTATTCTTTAACAATGGCCACGGGATCGTTATACAAATCACCGCCAAGTTCAATCGTAAGTTTCACGTAATTGTATAAAGCGTCAGCAGTAATTTCAGTATTCGTTTCCTCGCGGTAAGCTTTTATAAAAGCATTTTGAGCAAACTTCTTCTGACCTGTATGTAGATAACAAAATCCCAGGTTGTACCAGGCATTTTGCGTATTGTCACTTTGGGCTTCGCTGGCTTTCTGAAAATTGGCAATAGCCGCGTTGTATTGTTTGTTCCTGAATTTGGTGTAGCCGATACGGTAATGTTCATCGGGGCTTAGGTTTTTAGCTCCCATTCGTTCATAGTCCTCAAAATAGCTGAGGGCGTTTTCGTAATCGCCCAGTTCATAATAAGCATTGGCGATCAGGCGGTTTACTTCTCCTTTAATTTTACGGTCGGCTTTTTTGAGGTATGACGATCCTTCGGAGATTACCTGCTCGTAATTCCCTCTTTCATAGTAAATATGCAGGATGTAATAAGGCACATATTTATTGAATTTTTTATTGTTTTCTATTGCTTTGAAACTTTGAAGCGCCTCGTCATAATTACCTTTCTGATACTGGATGTGTCCGTAATAGAAATTGGCTGCAGGCCCGTAGTTGCTTTTCGAGTCGAGTATTTGGGAGAAAGAAGCTGCTGCTTCATCAAACTTGTTCAGACTTAACTCGCTGTATCCTTTTTTGTAATAATATTCTGCCTGCTGTTCTCTGGTCAGCTTTTCATGCGAAGTTTTTTCAAATGCTTCCAGTGTTTCAGTGTATTTTCTCGACTTGAAATACAATTTTCCCAACTCGAAATAAACCTTGGGTAGCCAGGCGCTCTCGGGGTAATCGGTAACAAAATGTTCTACCCGCTGCAAAGCATTTTTGTTGCCTAGAGTTACTTCACAAACAGTGCGGTAATAGGCTGCATTTTCATAAAATGCATCGTATCGGTCTCCATTTTCAGCCATATATTGCTCAAACAATGGTGCCGCTGCACCATAATTTTGCTGCTGGAATGATTCCATTGCCTGCCGGTATGTTTCCTGAGGGGGCACATAATAGACCGACTTTTGTGCCTGTGAAGGAACGCCATTAAAAAACAGAACCCATAAAACGATACTAAAAATGACTTTTTTCATTCTTTGAATAACTATAATGAATAGCTGAAGAAAGTAAAGTTTGTCTCTATATGCGGAAGTTGATTATGGTTCTGTTTTCAGAGTAACGGAAAAATAAGCGAATTCATATAAACGTCTTCATTTTTTTATTCATAAAAAATGTTCAACAGGCTTATAAGCGGGATTCTGTCTCCGCCCGAAATCGATCGGACGGGCACCTGTCATTTATCTGGGTTATACATTACTGCATAACTCTGGCAGCCTACCCGCCGGCATCGGACGAGCAGCCCTTAAACGCCGGCATATTTGGCCTTGCAACCCATAAGGTTTACCCCTGCATGATGTCACCACCAGGCAGCGTGGGCTCTTACCCCACGTTTTCACCCTTACCTGCTGCAGCAAACTGCAACATCGGCGGTAATTTTCTGTGGCACTGGCTGTCATCTCGTTTAAACGAGAAGCCTTCCCGTTAGGAAGTATGGTGCTCTGTGTTGTCCCGACTTTCCTCCCCCTTACGGGAGCGACAGGCCGGCCTGTTGAACAGCGCAAAGATACGCAATCCGTCCGTAAGCTCTTTAATGTTTGTGCCCATAATATCCGGTTATATTTACTTATTTAACTAATTTTGGAAAATAAATTAACATATATGGTACAGTATTGCGGAATGTTTGGCGGCACGGAGATCATATTGATTGTGGTGGCTATTGCTTTGCTTTTCGGTGCCAAAAAAATACCCGAACTGGCCAGAGGGCTTGGTAAAGGTGTCCGAGAGTTCAAGTCGGCTACCGAGGAGAGTGACCTTGCCAATGACCTGAAGGATGTAGCTTCAGAAATGAATGAGGTGAAAAAGGATGTAGAGAAGCTAAATCCTAAAAAAGCGTTTAAAATAGAGAATCCGTTACGAACCAAAGAAGAATAACCCAACATGCCTGACTTCATATAATCAGGTATTCAATTTAATCTTTATTTAATAAACCCATTCCGTTGAAAGATTTAACCGTAGGCAAAGAAGGGAAACAGATACTCAATTTTGCTTTACCTATGTTAGCGGGTAACGTCTTTCAGCAATTGTACAATGTTGTCGACAGCATCATTATCGGAAAAGTACTCGGAAAAGAAGCGCTTGCTGCCGTTGGAGCTAATTTTCCGCTCATTTTTGCTTTGATTTCATTTGTCGTTGGGATAGCTGTAGGAGCAACGGTAATTGTAGCCCAGTATTTTGGCGCTAAAGAGATGGGTAAGGTAAAAAGAGCCATTGATACTTTATACATTTTTTTGTTTTTTGCTGCTATCGTAATTACTACGGTAGGTATCCTGGCAAGCAGATTCATTTTTACGCTGATCAGTCTGCCTGATGACGTGATCGGCCTGGCTGTTGATTATTTCAGGGTTTATGCTTTCGGGTTTATTTTCTTTTTCGGATTCCAGGGAACAAGCGCCGTATTGCGGGGTTTAGGCGACTCCTTAACACCCTTGTATTTTTTAATAATATCCACATTAGCAAATATTGCTTTTGATATATTGTTTGTAGTGGGCTTTGGCTGGGGTGTGAAAGGTGTTGCCCTGGCAACGGTTATCGCGCAGGCAGGTGCATTTTTTACCATCGTCTGGTATTTGAGTCGCTATCATGATTTTATGGATTTCTCTCCTTTGAAAATGCGTTTCGATAAAGACATCTTTAAAAAAAGTCTGAAAATAGGATTGCCTACAGGTATTCAGCAAACAGTTGTATCCATCGGCTTTCTGGCGCTTTACCGAATTGTTAGCATGTTTGGAACACCAACCATTGCTGCGTACACCATTGTTACGCGTATCGACATGTTTGCCACCTTGCCCGCCACGAATTTTTCAGCAGCTTTATCCACTTTTGTCGGGCAAAATATTGGAGCCAACAAGCACGGGCGGATCAGGCACGGGTTGAACGCTACATTCGCAATGATGTCGGTGATTTCGATTCTTATCTCAGTCGGTGCCATTATTTTTACCGAACCATTGATGTTTTTATTTACAAATGATGCGGAAGTTGTTGAGATCGGAAAGCAATACATATACATTGTGAGTGGTTTTTATCTTGTTTTTTCGACGATGTTTGTTTTAAATGGCGTACTCAGAGGTGCCGGCGATACGTTTTATCCGATGATCATAACCATACTTTCTTTATGGGTGATACGCATTCCCCTGTCGTATTTTTTATCGTTAAAGATCGGTGTCGAAGGTATTTGGTGGGGTATTCCGATTGC
>DGOT01000241.1 GCA_002389465.1 Bacteroidales bacterium UBA4459
GACAAACGTTCGAAATGGGCAGGAAAATTTGACTTCTTTAAAATTGAACATGATGAGAAAGTTTAAAGGAGGGTATATATTATTACTGGTACTGCTCGCTGCCTTGCAAGTGGCCGGACAGGATGAGAAGAAAATGGTCAGGGAAGGAAACAGCCTGTATGATGACGGAAACTACCAGGAAGCAGAGATTGAATATAGAAAAGCACTCTCGGAAAATCAGGGATATGCCAAAGGGAAATTTAACCTCGGCGATGCTATGTACGCGCAGAAGAACTATGAAGAAGCCGGCAAATTGTTCGGCGAACTCGGAGAAACTGCCGCTAATGATGAAGTCGAAAGCAAGTCGTGGTATAACCTGGGTAACACCTTGATGGAGCAACAGAAATATAAGGAAAGTATCGAGGCATTTAAAAAAGCGTTGCGGCTCAATCCTGATGACCAGGATGCCAAATACAATCTGGAATACGCTCGGAAAAAACTGAAAAATCAGCAGCAGCAGCAACAGCAAAACAAAGACCAGAACAAAGACCAAGATAAAAAGGATCAGAATAAGGATCAAAACAAACAGGATCAGGACAAGAATAAAGATCAGAAAGAGCAGGACAAACAGGATCAGCAGAAGGACAAACAAGACCAGCAGCAGAACGATCAGCAAAAGCAACAGCAGCAACCACAGCAAATATCGAAGCAGGATGCGCAGAAGATGTTGGAAGCTCTGAAAAATAACGAGAAGAAGACGTTACAGGAATTACAAAAACAAAAAGCAAAAGCAGTCAGGGCGAAGAAAAGTGATATTGACTGGTAAAATAAAAGCATGTTATTTATGTTTTACATTTGTATATTCAAACGAAACTGATTCATGAAACTAATTAAGCTCATCATATTAAGCCTGTTTATTGGCTTGTCGCTGTTAACTCGCGCCGGTGAGGATGTTAATTTTATCGGTACGGGAAAGCAGGTGGTTGAAGTTGGCGAGCGGTTCCGCATCGTTTATGAAGTGAATGCTGATGGAAGCAGTTTCAGGTCGCCTGATTTCGACAACCTACAGGTGTTATCAGGGCCAAACACTTCTACAAGTTCAAGCGTGCAATACGTCAACGGACGTATGACAAAGTCGTACAGCAAAACATACTCGTTTATTGTTCAGGCAACACAGGAAGGCGAAATTACCGTGTCCCCTGCTTCCGTGAAAGTAGACGGTAAAACATACACATCCAACAGCATTACCATTAACGTCATAAAATCATCTTCAGGTCAGAAAGGCACCACCACGAAGTCTTCAGGTCAGAACCGTTCTTCAGGCGATGCTCTTCAGGATGATGATGTCTATATAAAATCGTACATCAGCAGTAGAAACACCTACCTGGGCGAGCAGATCATCATCACCTACAAGATATATACAAAAGTTCCGGTTTCCAACCTGAGCATGGAGAAATCGCCTTCCTATCCGGGTTTCTGGTCGAAAAACCTGATGGAGGATAATAATAAATTCAAGCAATCCACGCAAACAATCAACGGCGAAGAATACATTGTAGCTGATATTGCCAAATATGCCCTGTTTCCGCAGAAATCGGGCGAACTGACTATTGATCCGGTGAAGATGAACTGTGTGGTACAGATAAGGCTGCAGTCGGACAGGCGCAGGAGCAGTGACCCGTTTGAGAGCTTTTTCAACGATCCGTTTTTTAACCGGAATGTGAAAAACGTGGAGACCGTTCTGGCCTCGAAGCCAATAAAACTAAATGTAAAACCGCTGCCCCAAATGGGTAAACCTGACAATTTTAACGGGGCAGTGGGTGACTTTACATTTCGGAGCGAACTCGACAACGACCAGCTTACAACCAATGATGCCCTGACGGTAAAAGTAAAGATCTCAGGCAAAGGAAATATCGAACTGGTGAGTGCCCCTGAGGTGAAGTTTCCGTCCGATTTCGAAACATATGATCCGAAAGTACGGTCGAACATAAAGGTGAGTTCGTCCGGTGTGTCAGGCAGCAAGACGTTCGAATACCTGGCTATTCCAAGAGCAGCAGGTGATTTTAGCATAGACCCGGTGGCGTTCAGCTATTTCAATCCTAAAGAAGGAAAATACCACTCTTTTTCTTCGGGAGAGTTAACGGTTTCTGTAGCCAAAGGAGACAACACATCTCCCGGAGTTACATACAGCTCTTCGGCACAGGAAGATATCCGGTTTATCGGACAGGACATCCATCATATTAAAACAGCCTCGCTGCCCCTTAAAGAAAAAGGAGGTTTCCTGTTTGCCTCAACTTTGTATTACATCCTGATGGTGCTGCCCCTGCTGCTGCTGCTGCTTTTTATTGTTGTATGGAAACAACAGGAGAAACGACGCAGCAATGTAAGCCTGATGAAGAACCGTAAAGCCAACAAAATTGCGCGTATGCGTTTACAGAAAGCCGCTAAACTGAAGAAAGAGAACGATGAGAAGGCATTTTACGATGAGCTGGCCCAGGCGCTCTGGGGGTACATTGCGGATAAGTTCAATATACCCAAATCCAACTTATCTGTCGACACCGTCAAGGAAGCACTGCTTGATCAGAAGGTGGACGAGCAGGTGACGGCTAATTTTGTGAACACGCTGCATAATATTGATTTTGCCCGTTTTGCTCCGGGCGATTCAGGCGGGAAGATGGAAAACGTGTATAACGAAGCCATGAACGCCATCATGCAGGCAGAAAAACAGTTAAGGTAATGAGGAAAATAAAAAGAATCATATTTCCGGTTTTTATTGCTCTGGCCATGCAGGTATCCTCTGCCTTCGGCCAGTCTGCCGATTCGCTGATTTATAAAGCAAACGAGGCGTATAACCAGGGATTATACGATTCGGCCATAGCAACCTATACACAGGCACTCGATCGAAACCTTGAGTCGTACCAGCTTTATTACAACATAGGTAATGCCTGTTTTAAAAACAACGATATTCCTTCGGCTATTTTATATTACGAAAAAGCCAAAAAACTGGCGCCTACTGACGAAGATGTAAATTTCAACCTGAGTATTGCCAACAGCATGATTGTGGACAAGATCGAGAAAGTACCCGAAATGTTTTATCAGAAATGGTGGAATTATTTTTACAATATGTTTGACGCCGATACGTGGACAATCATATCCATTGTTTCGTGGATCATTCTTTTGCTTTTTATCGGCACCTTTATTCTGGCAAAAACCAGGAGGACGAAAAAGATGTCTTTCTATTTCGGCTTGCTGTTCCTGTTTACATCGGTGGCGACTTTCGGATTGGCATCGCAAAAATATTATTACACCAAAGAGCATAAAGAGGCGATTGTTTTTACCCCCACCGTTACAGCAAAAAGCTCCCCTACCCGCAGTGCTGTGGACCTGTTCGTAATTCACGAAGGAACTAAAGTGCGCATTGTGGACGAAGTTCAGGGCTGGGTAAAGATCAAACTGCATGATGGCAGCATCGGCTGGCTACCGGGCAATGCGGTGAAGCGGATATAAGACGATTACCGGTCTGGAACTTTGTAAAGGATATCTATTTAACGTACCTCACTCCTGCCAACGTTTTGAATATGGTGCGTTTGGAATTTCAACGCTCCAATCTTTCAATTTACTACTATATTTATTTGTTGCTAACTCAGTTCTTTATTTTTTGTTGGCTGCTGCTTGTTCATTTAATCAAGATAAGTTTTAAGGTAGCTAAAACATTATTTTTCGATTTCAATTGGGCCAAATAAACGCCATTAGGATATTCTTCAGCATTCCAAATGATTGAAGTTTCTCCGATAGGTATCTTTTCTAAGAATACCGTTTGTCCCTGCATATTTAATATCTCGATATTCATAGAATCGTTTGGAGATCTTATAGAAAATTCTGTTTTAGAATAAAAGGGATTTGGGTAATTACTAAAATACGGTGTTGTTAGTGTTAAGTCGGTAAGACCTACGTTTGAATTCATGTCAAGCTTAAGTGCAACAGGTCTATGGTCTGATATGTTTTCATCATACTCCCACCAACTACCTGTTAAATATTCGTCAATTTTAATGGTGGAAATAACAGAACTGCCATTCTCAAAATCATCTAATAGTTCATTTGTTATAAGAATATGATCCAGGTGTGAAGGCCAGGTAGGATACGACCACTCAGAATTATCTCCCATCGCAATTTCATAATCAGTGAATAAATAATTCTCAACATCATCAAGAATCAGTTGAAATACATTATTTTGAGGACTATCAGATAATATATCATTTAGATCACCTAATACTATTACGTTTTCATTTGGAAAATGTATATCTATATATTCTTTCAATAAGTTACTTGCATAATATCTTCTTGTTTCCTCGTCATCCGGATTTGTTAGATCAAGAATTTCATCACCACAACACTTAAAATGATTGTTTATTACTATAATCCTTTCATTCTCATAAATTAAATCCATGACCATTGGTGATCTTGGAAATGGACTCCAATAGGGTGAAGTGGTATAAATTTCATAAATATCATTGATTTGTATGATAGCAGGTTTGTATATGTATGCCAAACCGGCAAACCAGGATGACTCCAGATATCCCTCATATGAGTTCAAACTATCAATCATTTGGTCAAATGCACTTATATCATCTACTTCCTGTATTGCCAATAAATCAATATCTAAAGCTTCAATTATTTGTGTTACATAATCTATTGTAAGTTCACCATTTTTAGGAAACCATTCAATATTCCATGTCATTACTTCAAATGTGGTGTCGGTTCCAAATGTCAAGTCTTCGATGCTTTGTGCAGTCATTGAAGAAACAGCAAGCAATATGGATAATATAATCAGCACTTTTTTCATCTTTTAAATCTATATGGTAATTCTATCATCTCAAGTTGCTGCCAACGGTTGCGTTAAAAATAGTGCGGGTTTTGGAACACTACTCTTTCTGCTTATCATTATTTTTATTGTTTAGTTTATTGTTCATTTTACTTTTCAACCTGCATTATTTTTAGCGCTTTTTAGTAAAAGTAATTGTCAAACTCCAACAGAATATTCCAACTTAACTATTTGTGTTAGTCAATCATTTTAGTATTTACCATCCCAATAATGAACATCAAAATCTTTGCATTCGACAACACCATCTTTTGTCCAGCATTTTGATGCAATACCATCACAGTTACCATCACCAAAATCAATAGTTACATAAGGATTTCCTTCTTTGTCTTGGTATTCAATTATACCTGAAACAATTTCATAATCACAATTTTCATTTTTAACAAGTTCCTGAACAATTACATACTCCTCTTTTTGTTGTTTAAAAAGCACCCAAATATCTACATCTTTACTTTCTATCACACCATTCTCTAGCCAATTTACAGTAGCAAGTCCATCACAATTTCCATTACCGAAATCAATCGAAAATACCATTTCATCTTGGTAATAATACTCAATAATTCCCGAAACAACTTCCCACTCACATTCTTCTTTCTTTACCAACTCTTCGACTACATTCTTTTTGTAATCGTCTTTATTTCCACTGCCTTTTATTATTATATCAGGTTCAAGACTATTTAAAAAAATTTCTGTTGTCTGAGGATTTTTTGTTTTATTTTTCTTTTCTGCTTCTTTATTACAAGAAGTAAACACTAAAACCACACTTACGGTTAATAATGATAAAATTACTAATGCTCTTTTCATATTTTTATTTTATTAAATTATTTCTATTTACACGTCAAATAAGTGTTCATATTACTTTTAATTCCTGTATTCTTATACATTGTTGCAGTACGTTATTTATCAGAATAATCAATTTTTCAAAGATATGGCTATTGATTAAGCTTAAAGTCTTTGAAAAAGTTCCAGATTACCACATTTGCATTAAAATCCTGATTGGTATTCCCTGTCGGGTAACCTGCAGGACCAGCACCAGGCCATGTATGTCCTCCATTAATCACTTTGTAATAAATTACTTTGTTTTTGGTGGTACTATTTGAATAACTGATCTTTTCTACGTTACAACCATCAGTCGTATCAATATCTGATAAAAACATAGTGTCTGCCGAAAAGCAATGATTGAAATCAGTCCAGTAATTTACAGTCTGATCTGCTGAATTCCAGCCCATATTACCACTAAAAGGCACCCACGGATCTTTTGTGCCATGAATCTGAAGAACCGGCATGGCACGAAGTGGATTGCAATTGGCTAAAGTATTAGTTGAAATAACCCCGCCGACAGATGCTATGGCTGCAATCCGATTACTAAGCAGGCAAGCTAGTTTGTGTGACATAAAACCACCGTTGGAATATCCACAGGCATAAACT
>DGOT01000173.1:0-1202 GCA_002389465.1 Bacteroidales bacterium UBA4459
TGACAGCATCACCCGCAGGCGGTACTTTCAGTGGAAACAACGTGACTTCTGGCGGTTTGTTTTCACCCGAAGAAGCTCCGTTGGGGTGGAATGTGATCACTTACACTTATGAAGATGGTAACGACTGCGAAAACTTTGCACAAGACTCTATTTTTGTAGATGATTGTGTGGGTATTATTGACTATACGAACCAATCAGATATTCGTATTTTTCCTAATCCAAATAATGGTTTCTTTACTATTGAAAGTTCATTAACCATGTCGAAAGTTGAAATAACTACTGTTGAAGGAAAAATCATTTATTCTGAAAATATGAACGATAAAAAAACAACCATTTCTTCTATTTCCGTTCATGGTGTTTATTCGGTTCGTATATATCTTACTGATGCCAACAATAACACAAGTGTTGTTAACAAAAAATTGATAATCAATTAATAAATGTGATTGAATTACAGTTTGAATATTTAATTTGGTTTTTTCTCAATCTTTTTTTTGGTAAAAATATTCAAGGTTTTTTGTCTCATATTTAAGGGTGTTTCACACCCTTTTTTTATCATCATTTTTGACAAACGTCAAGAGATGTCGTATCTTTGTACTAATCGTATGTAATTCATACAAGAGGACATACGAAGAAACAGGGTAAGAACAACAAAAACAAACTGACCATGAAACTCAAAAAGACTAAAAGCATTTTGCTTAAGGTTACACTATTGCTTGTAACCATCTTCACAACCAATTTAGTTAATTCTCAAACCTGGTTAGAAAACTTACCGCAGGCCAAGGTGCAAAGCGGAACGCTAACATTACAGGATTACCAGAAAGCCTTCTATGACTATTGGGAGCCTTTTCATGTTGAGAAAGGTTATTATGTTAATGAAAATGGTGAAAAAGTTAAGGCTTACGGCTGGAAACAATTCAAACGGTGGGAATGGTACTGGGAATACCGGGTTGATCCGCAAACCGGAGCTTTTCCAAAAACAAACGCTGCCGAAGAGTACGAAAAATATCTGTTACAAAATCCGGAAGGATCCCGAAGTCCGTCCGGTAACTGGATTTCTATGGGGCCAAGTTGGTCAAATGGCGGTTATGCCGGAATCGGAAGATTAAACTGTGTCGCCTTCCGCCCCGGAGATGCCAATACTATTTATGCCGGAGCTGCCTCCGGAGGTATATGGAAATCTTCTGACGGAGGTGCCTCATGGA
>DGOT01000173.1:1277-5383 GCA_002389465.1 Bacteroidales bacterium UBA4459
ATAGCTACCGGTGATAAAGACGGGGGAAGTTTATGGTCGCTCGGCGGACAACAAAGCAATGACAATAACAGTGTGGGGGTGTTGAAATCCACTGACGGAGGGACAACCTGGAATACAACCGGTCTTTCTTTTTCAGCGAGCCAGAAAATAACACTTTCCCGGCTGATTCTTGATCCAACTTCTGGTAATCAAACAATATATGCAGCTACTTCAACAGGGGTATTTAAGACCACTGATGGCGGAACCAACTGGCCGCAACAGCTATGGGGAAATTTCATTGATCTGGAAATGAACCCGGGTAATAGTTCTGTTCTTTATGCCTCCACCATCGATCATTGGCTGACCCCGATGATCTATTATACTACCAACGGAGGGTCAAACTGGACGGCTTCTTCAACACCTTTTACAGCAACTGATAAACGAGTTGACCTGGCTGTTACTGCTGCTAACAGCAATTATGTGTATGCGGTTGTTGCCAACCGTAACGGCGGACTAAGCTATGTTTGCCGCTCAACAAATGCAGGTGCCAGCTTTTCAACCGTCTATACGGGATCTTCAACAACCAACCTTCTTAGTTTGTATGCCAATGAGAGCGGAGGTACAGGCGGCCAGGGTTATTACGATCTTGCTATTGCCGTATCTCCAATAAACGCCAACGAAGTTTATGTAGGAGGTATCAACACACATAAATCTACAGATGGCGGATCGAGCTGGAATTGTGTAAACTGCTGGACCTGGAGTGCAACTTACAACAACGTCACTCCACAGGCTCCGGTTGTTCATGCCGATCATCATTTTCTTGCTTTTCAAAACAACACAACATTATTCGAATGCAATGATGGAGGATTATATAAAACAACAAACGGTGGCGGATCATGGGCCGACAAAACAAACACAATGGTTATCAGTCAATTATACCGTCTTGGGGTTTCGCAAACAGTCAGTAGTGATGTTATTACAGGCCTTCAGGATAACGGTACTAAAGTTCTCGCAACCGGCCCCGGGTGGATGGACGTTATAGGTGGCGATGGTATGGAATGTATTATTGACCATACAAATGTAAACGTTCAGTTCGGTACTCTTTATTTCGGGGATATTTTTAAAACCGTTAATTATTGGGGGGGCCAAGCCCAAATCAATCCTGCAAACGGAGCATGGGTATCTCCTTATGTAATGGATCCGACAAACAATATGAGGCTTGTTGCCGGTTATGCAGATGTCTGGTTAAGCACCAACGGGGGAGCAAACTGGGGTCAGATAAGCAATAATTTAACAGGAAGCGGTACTACATACTTGCGTTCCGTAGCTATTGCTCCTTCTAACTCAAATACAATTTATGTTGCTACTCTGAATAATATCTGGAAAACAACCAATAGTGGTGGTAACTGGATAAATATTACAGGAACGCTCCCCGTAGGCTCTTCAAATATTACCTATATCACGGTGAAAAACAGCAATCCAAATACGGTATGGGTTTCTTTTGGAGAGTATAATACGCATAGTGTTTATCAAACAACAAACGGAGGCACAAACTGGACCAATATTTCAGCAGGATTACCTTCATTGCCCGTGATGTGTGTTATTCAAAACACACAAAATACCACACAGGACGAATTGTATGCCGGAACAGATGTTGGCGTTTATGTAAAAGTCGGTAGTGCTAACTGGGCGGCTTTTTCTACCAGCCTTCCGAATGTTGTTGTTACCGAATTAGACATTTATTACGATGCCGTGCCTGCTAACAGTCTAATCAGGGCGGCTACCTTTGGTCGTGGGCTTTGGGAGTCGGACTTATATTCACCTATGTCAGCCCCTGATGCCGATTTTATTGCCGACAATCTGACGCCAACTATTTTAGACACTGTTTCATTTACCGACTTATCGACAAACTCTCCTACTACCTGGCTCTGGACTTTTACACCTGCAACGATAACCTACTTGAACGGTACCAGCGGTAGTTCACAAAACCCCCAGGTACGGTTTGACGTACCCGGTGCTTATACCGTTTCGTTAACAGCAACCAATGCAGGAGGTTCCGATACGGAAACTAAAACCAATTACATCAATGCTACCGATCCGCCTCCTTTGGCTGACTTTTCTGCCGATAATCTTAATCCTACTACTATTGATACGGTTCATTTTACCGATCTGTCTGGAAACAACCCGGTCTCCTGGTTATGGAATTTTACTCCGGCTACCATAAGCTTCTTGAGCGGCACGGATCAGAATTCGCAACATCCTGTGGTGTTCTTTAATGACGTTGCATTGTACACCGTCCAGCTTATTGCCTCTAACGCCGGTGGATCTGACACAATGACCAAAGTGGATTATATTAATGCTTTGGAAGCTTTAACGGTTACGGTTACGGCCGGCAGTAGTTTTGTTTGTCTTGGCGACTCAACTCAATTATTTTCTGCTCCGGCAGGAGGAACGGGAACGTATACGTACAGTTGGACTTCCGACCCGGCAGGTTTTAACTCTAACGAACAAAACCCCTTTGTTACTCCGGATCAAAATACAACGTACTTCGTTACAGTGGATGATGGCAATCACCAGGCTACAGCCAGTATTGACATCTCCGTGCTTCCCCTTCCGGTTATTACGCTCGGTAGCTGGCCCGATTTACTCTGTCATTACCAGGAACCTCCGGTACAATTAACCGCATCACCTGCCGGTGGCACCTTCAGTGGAAATGCTGTTACACCCGATGGTGTCTTCTCTCCTGAGATTGCTCCCCTGGGCTGGAATGTAATTACTTATACTTATACAAACGCCGACGGATGTACTGCGTCTGCCCAGGATTCTATTTATGTGGACAATTGTGTGGGTATCATAGAGAATAATGATGCCGGCATTCCTGTCACAATTTATCCCAACCCGAATTCCGGTATTTTTTCGATCAGCAGCAGTTTAACCATTACAAAAATTATTATCAGGGATATGACCGGTAAAAAGGTTTTCGATAAGTCGTTTTCTGAAGAAAATATACTCCTGAACGTAACGTTTAAAGGCAGATATCTCTTGCAGATTTTTGTAGCTGACAAGAAATCCGGTTCACAGATTATTATAAAACCATTGATCGTTTTTTGATTCTGAGCAACTTTAATATCATAAAAGTTGTCTATAAATCATGTGTTTAAAATACTATTCTAAAATTAATTTTCATTAGTGATTTTCTGAATGTATTCATTAAATATTACTTTTGGTCATTTTAGTTTTAAAGCTACTTATTAATTTATTTAATTTTTTATTATGAAAAAAATTTATCTTTTTTTAGTATTTTCTCTCTTTGTAATTACCGGGTTTGCCCAACAAATTGACCGACATTTGGTACTTCTGGAAATAACTACGGGTACCTGGTGTTACTACTGTCCGGCAGCTGCACAGGGTGCTGATGATTTACATGCAAATGGTGATCCGGCAGCTATTATTGAAAACCACGGACCCTCAGGGTCGGATCCTTACGCGAATGCTTATTCCGTTGCGCGAAATTCGTATTATGGAAACAGCTCATACCCCGATGCGCAGTTTGACGGAGAATGGAGTTCTGTATCCGGTGGCGGCCATACGGGTACAAAATATAGTCAATACGTTGCCAAAGTAAATCAACGCATGGCTATTCAAACATCGTATGATATTGCCATTGACGGTTATCATGATGGAGATGTATATAATATGACCGTCTCTGTTACAAAAGTTGCGGATGATGCCTCTAATAACCTGAAAGTACATTTAGCGCTTACCGAATCTGATATACAATTCAACTGGCAGGGTATGACCGAACTTAATTTTGTAAATCGTTTAATGGTGCCCGGTGCCAATGGAACTTCCGTAACATTCACAAGTATAGGACAAACTATCGATGTGCCTTTAACTTTTACATTTGACAATTCCTGGGATATTGATAACTGTGAATTGGTGGCCTTTATCCAGGATGATGGTACAAAGGAAAATCATAATGCTGTAACTATAGGTGTTCCTGAAATTCCTTATGGTGAGCCGACAGCCGCTTTTGAAGGAACGCCCACTTCCGGTTATGTTCCGCTTACAGTTAGTTTTACCGATCAATCCGTGGGTGTTATCGATACGTGGGACTGGAATTTTGG
>DGOT01000215.1:0-6066 GCA_002389465.1 Bacteroidales bacterium UBA4459
GTACTTGACAACTTGGGGTATAATTTCATCGGGGAACCTACCGCTGTAATGATACATCGGAGTATTTTTGACAAAGTCGGCAGATTCAATACGGAATTCATTCAGTTGTGCGATCTTGAGTTTTTTTCACGTGTGGGATGCAACTTTGGATTACGATACATTCCGGAAACGCTTGCTACCTTTAGGATACATCCCAAAGCCATGAGCATGATTAATAAAGACAACCAAACACTGCGAATGGAACGTGATTTATTGCTTCTCTATTACGAGTTCGTTTATAATCCAATCTTTCAGCAAATGCGGGATATTGCTTTACACCGCCGTCCAGTAATTGACCTGAAAAGGTTGCTGGCATTTGAAAGCCTTCGGGCACAAGCAATTGCAAAAAGCATCCGTGGGAAACACGTCGCGCCATCATCTTCACCCATTGACGAATTCAATAGGTTTATAGAAGATCTTCCCAAGATCGATAACATGCCAACGGGCAAATGGTTGATGCTGCTTGACCCGTTCATACGAAACAGACGCATATTTATGTTATTATACAGATATGTACTCGGGAAAATTGCTCCTTGAATGAATGCATAATGCAATCTTTTGAAATAGAAAATTCAATGAAAATCTGCGGTATCGTACTTAATTACTTTGGCCATGAAGACACCATTACATGCGTTCAGGCACTGGTGGGTCAAAATGAACTGAAAAAAATAATTATTGTTGAAAACTCTGTAAACATCACCGAACTTAGTATATTAAAGGATATCTTTAAAAATGACAGGAAGGTTGAAATTCTGGAACCTTCGCGAAATTTAGGATTCTCGGGGGGGGTTAATCTTGCTTTAAATTCTGTATTAGACTCTGGTTTTGATGCGTTTTTACTACTGAATAATGACACATTAATACCGCCCAACACGTTAAAATACCTGGCAAAGGGCCTGATCGACAACGGTTTTGATATGGCATCACCAACTATATACTGCTATCCGGAAAAACATAAAGTATGGGCCAAAGGATATTTTTATAATCGATTTTTTGGCATTATTACCCAGCGTGATATCTCCTTTATTCCAGGGACCATATTCTACCTCAGTGGTTGTTGTATATTGATTCATCGTAAGGTCTTTAAGGATATAGGCTTGCTTGACACATCTTTTTTTATGTATGGCGAAGACGTTGAGTTCTGTTTCAGAGCTGTTCAAAAAGGATTTCGGATCGGTATCGTTGACAAAGCTTATATATATCATAAGGGAAATGTTTCATCACAACTAAATTCGTTGTTTTATGAGTATCACATCAATCGCTGTCATTTTTTACTCTGTAATAAATTATCCAAAAAGAAAGCGAAACAAATGCGGTCTCTTGTCATCAAGCTATTCACGCTTTCAATCCGCACCTTGTTACGAACAATCAAATTTAGAAATACCCATGCGATTTCAGGATATAAACAGGCCATCTTAGGATTCACGAATCCTGACAAATCAACAGGATCAGACACATGAGGCATTGCTGCGTTATCGGCGGGAGCGGGTTCATCGGTTCTCATATTGTTGAGAAACTCACTTTGCGTAAAAAACAGATAACCGTAATCGGCAGAAATGCCTTACCTTCAAGGAAACTTCCCGAAAGTGTTCATTATGTCCCCGGCGACTATGGGAAGAAAAATTTTTTAATGGATGTTTTACGCGGTGTGGATGAAGTGATTCAGCTCGCGTATGCCAGTGTTCCCAAAACAAGTTTTGAAAATCCACTCAGTGATATTCGTTATAACCTCCCCGCGACTGTAACGCTTTTTGAGGTGGCCGGTCGCCTTGGCATCGATAAACTTGTTTTGGTGTCTTCTGGCGGGACTGTTTACGGTAACGCTACAAAAATCCCCATACTTGAAGAGCATCCGACAAATCCGATCTCCCCTTATGGGATTACAAAGCTGGCAACTGAAAAATACGCACTGATGTTCAATGAATTGGAGGCACTGCCTATCGTCTGTGTAAGACCCAGTAACGCTTACGGAGACGGGCAAAGGCCTTTTGTTCACCAGGGTTTTGTCGCAACGGCGATGGCATCCATTTTACAGCAGAAAAAAATCACTGTCTTCGGCGAACCCGGAACAATCCGAGATTACATCCATGTCAGCGATGTAGCCAACGGCATTATTGCAGCGCTGGATCATGGTATACCCGGTGCTTTCTATAACATTGGAAGCGGCGTCGGACGGAGTAATCAGGATGTGCTGGCGGAAATCTTTCCCCTTGCCGATGCAGTCGGGTTGCAGCCCTCAATCAAAACAGCGCCACCCCGTCCGTTTGATGTCCCGGTAAACGTCCTGGATAGTACAAAACTATTCAAAGAAACCGGCTGGAAACCGCTTATTTCTTTTCCTGAGGGGATTAATAAAACATGGCAGTGGTTCTATGAAATAGCGGGCGGCACTCCAGGAAAAAGACGCCTACCAGGAATTTAAGCGTATGAACGTACTCCTCATATCCCGCGAATACCCACCCTATGAGAAAGGGGGAATTTGCAGAATTGCCGTATACCTGGCAAAATATGCCGACCGGTATGGGGTCAATTTAACCATCATCGCCAACCACCCCCTATTGGGGATCGCAACGGAAAAAGTCAATTCCACCATTATCTACCGGGTTCCGTCGCTCGGCAAAACGTTTCTGACCCAGATGCCGTCCTTCGGTTATTATGCCTCAAGGATGGTAGATAAAATCCAAGACGACTATGATGTGCTGTATTCCATTTATTCACCCCTGTTTTGCAGGATCAAAAGACCTTTTATCGGCGGCTTTTTTTCTACCCGCTATGGTGAATATGTGACCTGTAGGAAAACCGGAAAACCGTTTCATGCCCTGCTGAACAGGGGGTTTGTTCCCATGGAAAAACGCCTTATCCAAAAGGCGGACGGCCTGACCGTCAATTCAGAAAAATTGATGCAGGAAATATGGACGATGGGGGGCAGAAAAAAGCCGATTGAACATATTCCCAGCGGCGTTGATACGGAAATTTTCAGGCCGCTTCAATCTCGACAGTTTAATCGCAGGGAAAAAAGGATTCTCTGTGTGGCCAGGCTGGATGTCAGAAAGGGCCTTGATTTTTTGTTTCATGCTTTCAAGAAAGTCGCAAGAAACGTAAAATCAAGGCTGATTATAGGTGGGGGCGGCATGGAGCGGGCGCATTTGGTAAAACTGGCCAAATCCTTGTCCATACCGGTTCAATTTTTAGGGACAATTCCCTATGAGCGACTGGTAGGACTTTACAACGAGGCCGATCTGTTTGTACTGCCTTCTCTGTATGAAGGTATGCCCCTGGTCGCCCTGGAAGCTATGGCATGTGGAACTCCGACTATCGTATCAGATGCTTCCCCGAATATCGGAATTCCTCGTTTTAAAAGAGGGGATGTGGAAAGTTTGGAACGCATGTTGATAGAAACCCTGACAGATGAAGAAAAATTGTCGGCGTTGTCGGAACGATCTATTGAAATAAGCAAACACTATAGCTGGAAACGAATTGTCGATCATACCTATCGAATTCTTCGCAGCTTCACATAAGCTGAAGGTTCAAAACTCGAGACCAAAGGGTCAGGGGCCAGGTGTGAGGCGAGAAGGGCTAAAGGCGAAAGGGGAAAGGCAAAGAGGTAAAGGGTGAAGCGGTAAAGATGGAAAAAAGGATTATAACTAAACGAATCGTTTTGCAAGTCGGTTATACGTGCAATGCACGATGTAAATTTTGCTATTACCGAAAAGCACTGGAATCCAAGAAGGTCAGGGATTTAACTTTTCCCGAAATCAAAAAGCGGCTTGAAAAGGCCAGAAGATTTGGAAAAACCCAGGTTGACCTCTCGGGAGGCGAGCCGACCATCCGAAGAGATATTTTTCAAATTACTGAACACGCCAGACAAATAGGGTTTCGCACTGTCTGTGTTATCACAAATGGGCTGCGAACGTTTAACGTGGATTTCTGTAAAAGCCTGCAAGGTTCCGGGGTGAATGAGTTTCTGTTTTCATTACACTCCCCGAAGGAAGAAGAACACGACTGGCTGACGAGTGTCAAAGGCAGCTGGAAAAAAGTCATTCAATCGATTGAAAATGCGGACGCATTGAAAATCCCTTACCGAACAAACACGGTGGTCTCCAATATGAATTACGGCGATTTGGACCGTTTGTACGATATCTTAAAACCGTTTCAACCGGATGCCGTAAATTTTTTGGTCTATAATCCCTCAACAGCGGAATTCCCGGAAAAGGGCGAAATTGTTGATTATCATGTGGTGGGGAAAAAAATTAACGACTTCATCGAAACCTATGAAAAACACCTCAAAACAATCAACGTCAGATGGCTTCCCTTTTGCTTTCTGAAAGGGAATGAAAAAAATATCCGTACCCAGTGGCAGAAACTGTATGAAGATCAGGAGTGGGACCCTTATTTCAATATCAAATTCAATAAGGGCAATTTAGCGGTTTTATTCGCATTGTTAGGGGGAAGTCTCATATACCCATTTAAAGCGCCCAGATACGGCAGACGAAATCTTTACACGCGCTTTAATGAAATCCTTTCGAGTTTCCGAATGTTCTTCTATTACAAACAAAAGGGCCCGTGCAAATCTTGCAGCCTCAATAAAATATGCACCGGGCTTTCAAAAAATTATAAAAACGAAAAAATTGTTTTATCCAACTATGACGGAGACTCAATCAGAGATCCCCTGTTTTTTTGCAGAGCGTATCCCCAAAACTTTGAGAGCTTAAGGGTCTAGTGGGGCGCAATGCCCCATTTTGTTTTTGCCATACATGAATCCGATAAACTGGAGCGAAAAACCGGTCCCCAGCAAAAACAGTATCAAAGGAAACTTTCTATCCCGATAATAATGTCTGAGAATGTTGCTTATAGACCACAGTCTCAAGCTGATAAACCGCTTTTTATCAGAGATCTTGGTTGAAAAAAGAAAACTGCTGACGCCTCTGCGAAATTGCCATTTCAAAAATCCCGCTAATGAATCTCGGGCGTCGTGATACACTAAAGCACTCGGGTAGTATTTTATTCTGTAATTCAATTTTTTTAAACTATAGGCTAAAAGGCTATCCTCTCCCCCCGGATAAGGAAATGACGCATCAAATCCGCCGATCTTGTCAAAGATATCTTTACGGATGGCACAATTGCATGAGCTTAGACTGTCCGTAAACCCATATTGATCCACCCTCCATATCTTTTCAAAACCTAAGGCTCCACCTGCAGGAAATCCCAAAGCCGAGATAGAATCTCCCAGTAGCGTCGACGGCATCAGGACCACCCTTCCCATAATTGCTTCCCCATCGTTTTGTAAAAAGAACTTATCAATATTTTCCAGCCAGTCGCGATCAACACAACAGTCACTATCCGTAAAAACAAGAATCTCTCCCCGGGCGCTTTTGGCGGCAATATTCCGACAGTACGCCGGTCCGTGGTTCTTCGGTAACGTGATAAGGTTACATCGATAAGACCGAGCGATTTGGCAGGTTCTGTCCCGAGAGAAATCATCTATCACAATGGTTTCGAAATCCTTGTAGTTCTGGTTTGATAAAGAATTTAATAAAGCAGGAAGGGTTGCCTCTGCATTATAGGCGGGAACAATAACTGAAAAGTTCATTCTTTCTGGTTACCCTGTTAATTGCCAATCCAATTCGTTTTTAGTTAATTTTATCCCCTTCACTTCGATCAAACCTCATCTGACAAATCTGTTCCGAAATGAGACTCATCATAAAAATAATAATAGATGCCACAAACAGTAGTGCGGTCATATTCGTAAACCGACCCGAAGTGAAGAAGGTATAGCCATAATATAAGAAGCCCGAAATAAACATAATAAAACTGACCGGAAGAAATATTCTCATTGGAGAATATAATGTACATATTCTGGTAATGATCATAAAAAACCGAACGCCGTCTTTGAACAGATTTATGTTACTCTTTCCCATTTTTCGTGGATGAATCTTTACAGTAATATATTTAACACTCCTTCCATTTCTTAAAACACCCAATGTCAGGGTCGTGGGATAGGAGTAGGTATTGGGGAGCAGATATAAA
>DGOT01000215.1:6134-6383 GCA_002389465.1 Bacteroidales bacterium UBA4459
GCTGTGTTGCCTAAAGTGCGTCCCAATGAGGCCTGATCTCCGTTCGACCGTGCACCAACGACCATATCGTAGTCAGGCATATATTTAAGCAACTCGGCAATATCTTCCGGATTGTGTTGATTATCTCCGTCCATAAACACCAGAATATCCCCCCCGGCAATTCGGATTCCGCTTTTTATGGCAGCACCGTTGCCAATATTATAAGGGTGATTGTAAACATGGGCGCCTGCGTCTCTCGCAATAGCAGCC
>DGOT01000152.1:0-6852 GCA_002389465.1 Bacteroidales bacterium UBA4459
AATCGTTAAGTATCTGTTCATTTGGTGTAGGTTGTATGAAGTCACAAATTTAATTAAAAAGGAACCCTGTTCGTTTGATCTGCCCGTCGTGATTCGAATGACAGAAAAAAATAGTTAATTTTAGCTGTCTTAAAATCGATGTGTATGAATCAACCTATTAAAGAAGCGGCCGATCTGTTACGGAATTCGCGTTACACAACAGCTTTTTCCGGTGCGGGCATATCGGTCGAGAGTGGTATTCCGCCATTCCGGGGGGCTACAGGCCTGTGGAGTAAGTATGATCCCATAGTACTCGATATTGATTATTTTCACGAAAATTCGCTGGAATCGTGGCAGGTGATTAAAGAAATATTTTATGACTTTTTCGGTAAAGCAAGACCCAATATGGCACACCAAGTTTTAGCAGCCATGGAGCAGGCCGGACTTCTGAAAAATATCATCACACAGAATATTGACAACCTGCACCAGAGGGCAGGAAGCAGAGAGGTGTATGAGTTTCATGGAAATTCACGAGAACTGGTTTGTACAAAATGTGGGAAGAGGTACACGGTAGAGGAGGTTGATCTGGAAAATCTTCCGGTAAGTTGTACCGAATGTGGCGGGCTTATCAAACCCAACTTCATCTTCTTCGGAGAAGGCATCCCCCCGCTGGCTTATCAGAAATCGGTGGAAGCGGCACAAAAAGCTGATGTGTTCTTGGTAATCGGCACCACAGGGGAGATTATGCCGGCAAGTCAATTACCGCACCTTGCAAAAAGCAGTGGTGCAAAGATTATTGAGGTCAATATCGAACCCTCGAACTACACACACAGTATTACCGATATCTTTTTGCAGGGAAAGGCCACAGAGATGATGAAGGCGCTGGAAGGTGAACTGGGGATCGGGGTTTGAAAAGCAGGGCTTTAATCAAAGAATCGACATTTAATTAGTTAATTCAGGTTTCCATAAGATATAATCTTCAACCGGACTTAATATGCCTCATTGCGTGCAACTAATTTTATGTAAAGTGTGTCAGTTATTTACCTGGGTGATACTATCCACGTAATTTTCTCGTTATTTTTATCTATAAAGCATAAGTACTTTGTTGATAAAAGATAAAATATCATCGAAATACGATAAATAATTGAAATATTTTCTATCTTTGCATAGAATCTATGAGAATGTTTATAATTTTAATAATTAATACAATTTTCACACTTAAACTTTTTTAAAATGAAGAATTTAATGAAAACAGGAAGTGCTTTAATCCTGGCAATGATTTTTATCCTTGCTTTTGATGGTTGTAAGAAAGAAGTTCTGCCAACCGCAGGTTTCACTTATGCACCGTCTGATGTTGTGCAGTACGAAGAGGTTCAGTTTACCAACTCATCATCGGATGCTGATAGCTATTTGTGGGACTTTGGGAACAATCAGGTATCTACCGAAGCTAACCCAAAGGTGGTTTTTATGACAGAAGGAGCAGTAACGGTTAAACTGACAGCCACTAACGGTGACGGAAGTAATTTAACGGAGCAGACTATTGTCGTTAATGCACCTGACAATCACTATATGTTAGATGACGTTAGATTTGATATAACTACTGATATGTTTTGGTATTCGGCAATGGGTTCAACATATATAAGATTACTTACATATGAGACAGAAGCCGATACTTTGCCTGATTTATTAAAGTTATATCCTAATTATGGAATAGGTGAATTACCAGGTACGTATACATGGTTGGCAAAAGGTGATACAATTAATGACCATGTGGGCACTTATGATTTTGGTTATACCGCAAAATATGCAGGTATGGCGTATGACTGGACTTCAATTGGCAAGACAGGTTCTGCTGATTTGGTTATACAAGAGGTAGAAACAGGCGTATATAAGATTACTGGTGACAACATGATTCTTTCTGTGGGTACTTATGATTGGAGTACAGGTGAATTTACTGAAACCGGTACTAAATTATTAACTCTTAATTATGTCGGAGCAATTACACCGCTGCCGTAAGTAATTGAAAAGTATTAAAAAAAAAGTCTCTTCAGATTATGGAGAGACTTTTTTTTGTTGACGGGAAGAAACAGTTGGTTAAAACAAATTCCGGCAAAAGATCTTAGAGTACTTTGACTAATTAACTCCCCGCCTGCTATACGTGTTCTTGTTACATTGGAGGCTTAATCGCGTAAATCCAACCGTTTCAGCTGGTGATTGTTTAAATCGGCAATCCACAGAAAGCCGTTGTCGTATAATACGGCAGCAGGCTTTTTCAGATGCGAAACAGAAGTTGTATCAGTTGTTGCATCTACTAAAGTGAAGAAATTACCCTCTTTGTCAATTTTGAGAATACGGTTTGTTCCCATATCAGCAATGTAGATTGATCCGTTCTCGTCCGTTGTAATGCCATGAGGCGTATCTAAAGTATCGTTTAAATAAATGGTAGAAGCAGATATGCCCGGTTTTATCCTGAATATTTCATTATTTCCGGCATCAGCCACTAAAACATCTTCACCATCGAGGGTCAGATCAATTGGGTAGAAAAAATCTACTTTTAACGGATCGGCGTCTGTGTTTCCGGCAATGGTAGAAACCATGCCGTCTTTTATAAGTCGTAATTTGGCGTTGCCGATGTCAATAATGAGTAGAGCACCGTCTTCCCTTACAACAACTCCGTGCGGGGAGTTGAACAGGGCCGAATCGGAAGAACCGTCCTTGTAGCCGTTTTCTCCCGGTACTCCGGCAATCGTTTTTACGGTAAATTCTCCATTTTCCGCTTCAGTGATCTCTCTGATCACATGATTACTGGCACTGGCTACAAATATTGTGTTTGTTTTTGGATCGTAAGCAACTCCGTGCGGATTGCTGAATTTAGCTGAGTCAGCACTGCCGTCAGCGAATCCCTTCTTGTCAGGTCCTCCGGCAATGGTTGTTACGTCACCGTTTTGGTCAACAAATCTGATGGCATGGTTGTTAATATCAGCAAAGAGTATTGAGTTGTTTTTGTATGGCGCTAATCTTATCGGTTTAAACAATTCGGCATGAGTCCCGTCGGTAAAACCCGGATTACCTGTGCCGGCAATTAATTGTAACTTATTTTGTTTGTTGCCATTCTGGCAGGAGATCAATCCTGCGACTAACAGGAGGCTCAATAAATATAATGCTTTCTTCATATGGATTTTTATTTACAGTTAACTGCTTGTAAAAAAGCAGGATGTCCTTGTTTTTTTAAAAAGTTTTATTTCAGAGAATTCTTTTACACGGTTCTCTATTGGTGGTAAATATTATTTATTCGCTTGCTAAGAATTTGAATTCCACGGTTGGATGATGGTCTTCACCATCAAGTTTGTAATCAATTATTCTAAGTTTAAAATACTTGTAAACCCCCGTTAGCACATCGTATTTCTTCAGGAGATATTTCTTTTTCGGATCCATTTCGTATAAATTTCCAGAGCCAACTTCGCCCAGTATCTTCCAGTTCGAACCTATGGCACCTTTCCAGTCGGTAAATTCACTTGTAGCGATATAGGTTGAGTCGATATCTTCAAAATCAATATTTTCGTCAAATATCTGAGCAACTCTTACGCCACCTTCATCGTTAATTAATATGCCGCTTATGGTATAAGGGGCAAATTCGCCCGGAGTAAGTGTCTCCCACCAGCCCAGATAAGGTGTAAAAACAATGTCCCATTCGATAGTCCGGGGTTCAACAGTTACCGTGGCATTTTCATCATACGAAAAATAGATGTAATTCAATCCGTCACTCCGGTCTATTACATAAGTCTGGATGTTCTGGTTGTCAGTAGCTTTTGCATAATTAAACGTATAGGAGTCATCGGTTTTCTCCACAAATTGAATGAGGTAATAGTTGTCATTCTCAATACCCCTGTTCTGGATATATACTTCGCCGTCTTCCCAGTTTTGCAGGCTCAACGAATCGAGATAGTTCGTATATGCAGGATCATCAAATGTCCATTCATCGGAATTGTTAATGTAATCCAGAACTTCATCCTGGCTTACTTCGGCAATATTGTATTTCCCTGTTTTATGGGCCAGCGATCCGGTGGCCCATCCCAGCAGCACTTTGCTGCCTTCTCCTGCCGATTCAAAGGCTAGATCCCAGCTTCTGGGAGAAGCAGTACTTACCTCTTCAACAATGTTTTCGTAGAAATAGTAAAATGACTGTGTTGTCTTCATACTGTTCTGAACCGTAAACGTGCTTTCAATTGTTTTTTTCAAAGGCACTGTATCGATTTCCTTAAAACAAGACGTTAAAACAAGTACTGTAATTCCGGTCAATATTATTTTCTTCATCGCTTTACGTTTCATTTGTTGTCAGGTGTTTTATCAAATATCAGGCCGCTAATTCGACGTAAAAATATTGTTTTTTTTCACTCAATAAATGCCGTATCTAATTTGACAGTTTTATCCTCAGTTTAAAAAAGAAGGTCCTGCCGTAGTTCATTGGCCCTAAATATTCGTATGTTTCCCCTATGTAACCATAGGTCCTTCGTTCATAATTATTCAGAAGGTTTTTGCCTCCCAGTACTAATGTCAGTCTGTTTTTCCAGAATAATTTTGTTATAGAAACTTCCAGGTCTCCATACGGGTCGGTATATACCTGATAATATTCAATAGGTTCGGGGTCTGAATCGACAGCTAAAGAAGGTGTTTTGCCATAATACTTCAGATTGGCCATAAAGATCAGCTTGTACTTCCTCAGGTTATACTTTGCATTAAATGTATAATTGTTATAGTAAACAACCGGCGCATACTCTCCGTCTCCTTCATAGTCAAACGTTTCTCCGGTAAAACCGAATCCTGCGCCTATTGTTAAACCGATAAAGTGTATGTACGAGGCACTGATAACTCCGCCAAAAGTTCTTCTTCCACCTAGGTTGACCATGGTTGCCGAATTCGATTCAACATCAGTTACAATTAATGAAATAACATTTTTTCCGTCATTATAAAAGAAACTGGGTTCTAATTTGAACAGCTGTTTGTTTTTACCATATTTATAGGTCAAAGTTGTATTGTAACTATTTGTTGTTTCAGCTTTCAGGTCTTTGTTTCCTTCCAGATTATGATTAGAATCTTTAAAGTCTAAATAAAGCTCCTTTAAAGAAGGTGCCCTGAATCCTCTTGCATAGGATATGCGGAAATTTAGGCTTTCAATAATATTCCACTGAAGATTGAGGGATGGAATAACCGGTGCCCCATAAACTGTATTATAGATCAGCCGCAATCCGGGCTGAATGGTAAGTTGCTTAACGGGTGTGTATTGCAGGCTAATAAATGCGGCGAAATCACCCATTTGAGCTCCATCTTCAATTTTATCTCCCTGGCCGGTTTCGTAATTAATATCCCATCCAAACTGGTAGGAGATGACCGATCCTTTTCTTGCGTGTGTAAAATTCCCGCGTGTCATCATATTATTAAAGACCGTATGAGACGAGCTTGTTACTACTTTCTCCAGGGTAGATAAATCGGAACTGATGCGGTCTGTCGTTCTGCCGTAATAAGTGTAAGCCGCTATAATATTATACGATACAGAGCTTGATACTTGATCGCTTACCGTAATGCTGTTAATGGAACGCGTAGTATAATAATCAGCGTCATAGGCAATGAGCATAGGAGTGGGGTTGGAATAATTTTTCAGCAGCAGATTCATGTACTGGGATTTTACTTTAAACTGGAGATGTTTGTTCCTGTAAGCATATTCCACTTCGGCGTTATAAACTCTTTTAGGTTTAAACTCCATGTAGCGGTCTTCGCCCGATGGAAATTTGATTGTATCCACATTTAGGTTTATGTCAATCCCCTGGAACATATCCCTGTTACCGGAAACTGTTATAGAGTTTTTCCCCCTTATTATTGAGCCGTATAAGCCGAAATTGTAGTTGTTCTTGGTGTCGATGTATGTGTTTGCCTTTAGAATGTTCCGGGCTTTGGTGTTTTGTTTTGTAATGATATTTACAACACCCGCCAGCGCACTTGTTCCGTACACAACAGACATGGGCCCTTGTACAATTTCGATATGGTCCACATTTTCCATGTTTATTTGCGACAGGTCGATGTCACCGTTAACACGTCCTACGATCGGTATGCCGTCTATTAGGTATTTTATGTTCTCACCGCCCATTCCCTGCATCTCGATGGACGTTCCTGTTGAAGGATCCACCTTCAGGCGGATGCCCGTTTCGTTTGACAGGGCTTCGGCCAGGTTGTTTACTCCTCTTTCGGTAAGTGTTTTTGAGTTGATGACATCAATCTTGTAGATCGACTGGTCTGCTTTTTTTGGTTCGTACTGACCTGTAACCACTACCTCTTCCAGACCCACATAATCCACGGCAAGTTTTATCGTTTTATTTTCTCCAGGTTCAATCGTTAAAGTTTTCTTTTGGTAACCAACGCATGAAATTGCTATTTTGGTGGTTTCTTGAATATCGAGTGCTGCTTGTCCGTTTATATCAGAAACCATTCCTCCGATGTAGTTATCGTTGCTGTCGTAAAGAATGATATTAGAGAAAGCACAAGGCTCGGAAGTTTGTTCATCTACAATGGTCAATTGAACGTTCTGTGCTTGTAAACCAAGTGCAACAGTGGTAGTAAATCCAATCACTAAAATTAAAAAGATGATAAAACGGGACTGTTGTTTCATTACTAACGTTTTTGGTTTACGAACAGATTCTTTCCTGTTTTTTTTAAGCATTAAATCTAGCGGTTTGTCTGGGTCATGGTTTCTGGTATGACAAAGATATAATTGGCCCTCCCGATGTTTTCTTCATCCAGTTCCTCCACATCCCTCTGATAAACCGTGCTGATGGTCTTGATATTCAGTCCGGGCTTCAGTTTGTTTATCCACCACACAAT
>DGOT01000152.1:6890-15453 GCA_002389465.1 Bacteroidales bacterium UBA4459
TTCCGACCAGTTTTCAAGAATAAAATGAGCCATAGTAGCATCTTTGGCAGCCTGCGCTTTCGGGAAATTCTCGTTGACATGTGCGCCCATGCCCGTCATATTCATCATATTGGCATAGCAGGCGACATCCGGATCATAAAGATTCTGTAGGTCGGGTCCAATCAACTCTTTTGCTTCATCGCTCAAATCATCCAAACCTTCAAAGCCATTATTGTAAACAACAGAAGCATACCTGCGCGGAATATTTGTGGCAATGTACCGTAAGCCGCTGTCTTTGGCAAAATCCATGACGGGTTTGTAATCGGTTTTGTAATTTCCCCAGAGTTTTGCCTCGGCTTCAAATTTTTTATCGGCATAGGTTCCGGCTATGTATTCGTCAACAAGCAATTGGTTATCGGCTTCAAACATTTCCGAACCGATAATTAAGTCTTGTTTTTTTTCTTTATATAAATCAACGGTAATTTCATACTCCATCCAGTGCGCAATCGGATCCGTATGCAATTCGCCAAAAAATACAATATCTGCCTGCACCAGGTCTTTGATCATTTTTTCATACTTGACCATTTTTCCATGTTGGTCGTACAATACATAAGCAGGCTTGTCACTTTTAAAAGCAAAGCCTGCAAAGGCTAACAATAAAATGTAAATGAGTGTTCTTTTCATTATTTTCTGATTTTAAAATTTATAATATTCTTGTTCGTAATTTCAAATATTGTTCTCAGCTTATTTCTCAGGTTGAATGAGCAATACGTCATGTTTACCGTCACTCATAATATCAACCGTTATTGTCCAATGCCAAGTTTCGCCTTGCTCCTTCTTGTTGCTTTTGTTTTTCCTTTTGCGCCCGCCTCTGTAAAAGTAAGGTTTTTTTCTCTGTTTATTAAGTCATGGGCAACACTCAGGATAACCAGTATGGTAAGTGTTTTACTCATGATGTTCTTCATGTTAACATCTTCCTTCTTTTTTACAAATTAAGACTGGAAATATCCATCAGATACAGATAGAGTTTTCTTTCCCCGTTGGCATCTCTTCCTGAGGAAAATGCCAGTGTTTTGCCATCGTGTGAAATGACAGGAAAGCCGTCAAAAGATTCATTGTAGGTAAGTTGTTTCTCTTTGCCGGTTTCCAGATTTCTTATAAATATCTCGAAATTGTGTGGTGGCAGTATTTTCACGTAAGCAAAATATTTACCATCCGGTGATGGATACGGTGCCCAGTGTGTCCCATGCTCGAAGGTAATTTGTTTGAAGTCGCTGCCATCAGTTTTGATGGTGAAGATTTGCATGTCTTTAGAACGTTTTCCCTCATCTTCTCTTTTCCAGGCACGGTAGAGTATCGTTTCGTTATCGGGCATAATAAAGGCGCCGCCTTCCTGCCAGTCATCAGTAAAAGTTACCTGGCGTTCGTTTGTGCCGTCGGCATCCATGAGCCACATGTCCATTTTACCGTCAATTTGCCTGCCAAACAGTATTTTTGTTCCGTCAGGACTGTAACAAACTTCCGCATCGTAATATTTGTTATTTGTCAGTCTTTTCACACTGCTTCCGTCAAGGTCTGAAGTGTAAAGTTCAGCACCCTGGGGATAGTCCTTAGGGTCTGAATAGTTTCCCGGATGCATATCTAAATTATCGCGTGTAGAAGTCCAGATAATACTTTTTCCATCAGGATGGTAATAGGAGCAGGCGTCAGCTCCCCTATCGTTTATTTGCGTCAAACCGGTACCGTCAATGTTGATGGTATATACCATATGATGTTCGTCATCACCGGTTTTCCCGTTAAAGATCATCGATTGATCATCCGGTGAAAAATAAGCTTCGGCGCCTTCAGGGCTGTTTGGTATCATGTGTACCGGAAGTTCCTCATTTACTACTGTTTCTGCAGTTTGAACATCTTTGCTGTCTTCGGCGTTTGCCTCTTTTTTTGCACCTGGATTGGTACACGCCGATAATAAAATAATGCCTCCTACTAAAAGCGCTCCGGTTAATTTTTTGGTTTTCATATTAATTTTTTAATGTGACTTAATTATGTGAATTGTCTTTTTATTTTATCAAATTATTAAAATTCGTTTTACTTCCATACAACCGTTTTTATTTGGACTTTTTATGTTTACGCTCATAGAAAAGGATGGTCATCAATAACACAAGGACGAAGAATATGGACAGGATCTCAATCTTGTGCTCAAGAGGTTCTACCCATATTTCATTGTATATATTCCATCTTCCCAGAATCTCCACAACATTCCAGAAAATAATCACCACGGGTATCCCATATCTTATGGCATAGGCTATATTGTTAATCTTAAGAAGGTTAATAAATAAGTATAGCGACCATAACAACGATCCAAAGGCAAATAAATAGGTTACGGGATGGTGATCTCCAAAAATTCTGTTGTCATAAATCAGCATTAAGGCGATGTAAAAGATCCAGAGAATGGTGATGATTTCGGTAGTTGTAATTAACGCTATCGGCCTGTCTTTTTCTGCGGGTATTCTATTCACGAATTTCATTCTGAGGTTTCGCTGCAGCCATCTGAAAAAATTGCATTGCGTGTGGCGGTTAAACAAAAAATAGATAAATATAACTGACAGAAAACCAATGGAAGATGGCAATATTAAATACTCGGGTTTGGTGACCACTTCGCCATTTTCGATTAAAGGTTGAATACCAAGATGATGAGCAAAGAAAACGAAAGAAAATTCAATCCATCCGGTCCAGATCAGCAAGCCGGCAAACAAGCCCAGAAATGTTGCTTTTGTCTCATTTTGCGTTTTCATGCCTAAAATTAACAGCACCAAACCCAGCAATCCCATAACAAATGCTGCCTGAAAAACATAGGCTTTGCCAAAAACGTGTTCGGTCATGATCATTAAGGCATGACCAAGAGGCATGGTGAGTAAGATGATAAGAAATGCCAGGATACCGGAAACCGGCTTCTTAAGTGTGATGTTCATGATTCATTATTGCTTATCGATAAAATATTACCGCTAAATAATAAAAAATAATCGTTATATCAAAATGTAACACGTTATAATTAATAACATTTTAATAAAACCCGGAGATGTTTTGAGACGGGCTGCTCCATCTGCCCGTTTTATGATCTTGCTGTTCCTTTTCAATTGTAGAATTTGTCACACAGGTTATAAAGTATTGTAAGAAAAGTATGTGAGATTAAAATGAGGAAGGTAGATTGCTGATACGTAGGTATTCAGTTCGTATTACTCCTCACCGTCTTCAGGGATATAACACAGTATATCCCCCGGCTGGCAATCCAGTTCCTTGCAGATTGCCTCCAGGGTGGAGAAACGAATAGCCCGGGCTCTTCCTTTTTTAAGGATGGAGAGGTTGGCAATTGTTATACCTATGCTGTTGGAGAGCTTTGTCAACGTCATTTTGCGCTTGGCGAGCATTACATCAAGGTTAACTTCTATGGGCATGGTCTCTTGAATTAAATAGTTAAGTCATGGTCTTCTTTTAATTCGGCCCCCCGAATAAATGCTTTGGCGATAACAAAAATGAGTAAGGCCAGGAACACTGCCCGGAAATCAAATCCGAACCGGGCTTTAAAAACGATCCCTTCAATAACCAGTGTTTTAGAAATGTACAGGTTTACAAAATAATTAATGATCTCTGGTATTAACGCAAGGCCTAATATGGCATAGGCAATGTATTTTATATAAATACCATTCTGCCTGGTAAAAAACACATCTGTCTTCAGGCCTGAAAATATCTTCTTCAGCATATAAATAATGAAAATATAAAGCAATGAATCGATAAATACACTGAGCAGCCGGAGGTAGATAAAATTATAACCGGCATCTTTTATGTGGAGCCGTCCTTCACCGTTCGTTAAAAACACATCATTTTGAAAGTTGTCGGCAGCAGAAGCTGTGTTTTGAATATCCAAGCGGGCAAACTGTATGTGAAAACCCTCCAGCTTATCGGTGTTAATTATGGAATTATCTGTGGCGATCAAAACAGAAATGACAATGAGTACTGCCAGAAAAAACCATTGCAGATACCAGACAATACTAAGTACGATTGAAACAGCTTTGATGAAAGGAAATTTAGCGGGCATAGACAGAACATTTATGATGATTAAACGACAAAGTTAATATTTTGTCGTGGATTACTCCCTGAGCTCCGTTAAAAAAGAGAGCACTTGCGTATTATAACCTCTAAGTAAAAATCAGCATGCTTAAGCGGATGTCTGTAAATGCAGGTGCAGCCCGATTAGAAAACCCTTTCTTTACTTCCCCTTGTCTTTATTTTATAGTTTAATAATGTTCCCATTTAGGATTTGATTGTTGTATTGAATTGTGTAAAAGTAATAGCCCGAAGGAACCGGGATGCCTTCCTGGTTGGTTCCGTCCCAGAGAATTGTGTATTCCCCTTTTCCGTTTAATTGAATGGTTGCCACATCAATCAGCCGGCCAAATGCATCGAATACCTGTAAGGTTGCCGTTTCATATGCCAGCTCTTTAACGATAAAATGAATATATATTTCAGAAGAGAAGGGGTTTGGATAGGCATAGCATAATTCGTCACCATACGCATTTTCTTCCTCAAAAGAGTCTTCAATAAACACCGTTCCTCCCCCTGTATAGGAAGTAAAAGGACTGATCACATTATAACAGATGCTGATGTCAATTATTTCATTCTTAATTTCTTCAGCCTCAGGTGAGTCAGGGTCAAGCGTGTAGTAAAAAATATACAAATTGTCCATTTTCTTCTTTGCCCATAGCTTGGTTAGAAACTGGTATGTCGGTATAGTTGTGTCAGCCAGGTCAACGGTATATTGATACGATTGAGGCTGGCCAAACGCTTCCCCGCTGAATGTTACATTGATTGGAGCTGCTTCATTGTATCTGCCGGCTACAATTAGCTGTTGGCCAAGATACAGGTTATCAAGAGGGCTAGGAAAGATTTGCGTGAGCAAAGGGGGATCAACCGACAGTTGTGTATTGATCAGGACAGGATTTCGGATCTTCCTGTAAAACGCAGTGATCACCTCTTCCAGTTCATCACTGCCAAGGAATTCACTGAGGCCATTATTTTGAGATGCGATTTGGGATAGTAAGGATTCATTTGTGTATTCGCCTATCCCGAATGTGTGAATCTGGAGGTTAGATACTTCATTGGTAGTGATCAGGTCCTGAATGTGTGCCAGAATCTCATCTGTATCGATCAAACCGGTAGTTGCTTCGCCATCGGTGAAAAATATAATAATATTGGCCAGGGTCGTATCATTTGAAGCAAAGTCAGGGATTGCCGTTGAAAATGCACCGGAAATATTGGTAGAACCATTTGCCTGAAGATTGGTAATATAGTTTAGTGCATCTGATTGTGAAGTCGCGTCAAATGCCACATGGTCTTCAAAGAGGCTGGATACATACGAAGCAAAATCTACAATGTTAAAATAATCACCCTCGTTAAGGTTGTTAACTATATAGGAGGCTGCATCCCTTGCCTGGATAATTTTATTTCCGTTCATGCTTCCGGAGCGGTCAATGATCAGGGTAAATACTTTTTGTATGACCTCTGATTGCGGATCGGGCTCAACAATGAATGTAAAGAAACCATTTCCGTATAAGTCGCAGTGAAAAGCCGTGTCTGTGATAAATGTGCTGTAGCTGAACAAACCCAGATCATCCGGGCTGAGTTCGTAGTATGCTCTGTAATCGAGGTTGGCAGGTGTTTCATATACCTCAAATTCAAATTCAGCGGTACTGTCATTATAATAGATGTACTCAGGAGTATGGCTCAGAAGCTCAATATTCGTTATTTTTCGCTGAGATTCCAGTGAGAAATGAATGTGCTGATAATTGAGTAGTTCGCTTTGAATTAAGGTGTAATCGTTGGGATACTGAAAGTCAACCTGGTAAAAATCGTAAGGAAGGAGTTGTACGTAGGTTAACTCAATAAACAGAATGGAATCCATGGCGATTGAGTCTTCCAGGTTAAAGAAAAGTGGAGTGTCGCCAAGAAATTCCTGAAGAGCCTCATTTCCGGTACCACCGCCGGGAAGAGTCGTATCCTGTGGTGAAGGTGAAATGTTCGCAGAATACCAGGTGTTTCCAAGTTTCCAGCGGAGGCCGATGCCGCTTGCACTCTCTGCCAAAGGAAACGCATACTTGATTTTAGTTTTTTCGCCTGTATTGTTCAGAAATTTTTGCGTGGCCACAACAATGGCAATCTGGTCGTAAACAGTTACCTCCACATTCGATGAGAGCAGACGGAAGTACTCACTGTTCTGGGCATTTTTAATGGCTACACCGTTCGACAAGAGAATATTTGGAAAAAGGATGCAGCCTAACAAGAGTAATAATAATTTTTTCATGGCAAATAATTTTTAGGGTGATTTGAAGGATGTATATACACTGTGTTCATGACCATATATAATCAGGAATATTTGATAATTTTTCATCATACGGACAAACAGCTTAACGATCTATATGCTTATTTCAATAAGGTGTTCTATTCCTCTGTTACATACAGATGTGCTTATAAATAAGACAGTTGTTCAGAGAAAAACCCTTACTCGATTTTAAAATATTTTAGGTGGACTGCTCTTTGCCAGGCACGGAAATTACTTCATTAGCAACGATTGTATAGAAGTGGTGTGGGGGATGGCTTTGGCTTAAGTGGCATATTCAGGAGACCATTCCAAGAGGGGAAAAAGCCCCGTTAAAAAAGGGTGAACTGATTAAACGGGGCTAAATCAGCCTGACTTATTACCATATAAGGCAGGCATAGTTCAAAGGTACTGAAATAACATAATATATGGTTAACTTTGTTTTTTATATAACTAACATGACTGAATTAAAAGATATAGAAAACAGAGTAAAAAAAATCTAAAAATGGTGATTGGAATAAACTTTTCAGACTAATTCCGCAAATTGAAATAGTGTGTTGCTCCTATAATCTTCTTTATTTTAGTTAGCCTGGTGAGCTAAGGTTCCTTACCAGGATTAACTCGCTTTATTCGTTGATCCTGGAAATGGGAAGGCACAAAAGAAATGTCTTCTTCTCGCTGCACTCGAAAAACAAAAAAGCCTTGCACGCAGTGCAGGGCTTCTCGTTTGTCGGGGTAGCAAGATTCGAACTTGCGATCTCCTGCTCCCAAAGCAGGCGCCTTAACCGGACTGGGCCATACCCCGTAAATGTAATGAACGTGCGGAGAGGGGGGGATTCGAACCCCCGGTACCCTTTTAGGTACGCCAGTTTAGCAAACTGGTGGATTAAGCCACTCTCCCACCTCTCCAACCTATGAGGGTTTGCTTATCAATTACTAACTTCAAAAAATAGGAACCCTTATTTCCCGTTGACTTCCTCCCTGGCCAACCTCCCTCAAACGGGACTGCAAAAATAGAAAATTGTTTTGATTCCGCAAACATTATCATTTTATAAATTATTCCTGTTTTGACGGAATAATTTTGTGAACAATTATCCTCTCGAAAAAGGTAAATTCAAAAGAATACGCATATTTTTGCTCTAAAATTTTAATGCCGTTAAATTGTCATCCGTTTTATTTGGCTCATAAATACGCAAAAACACCTGTTATGAAAGGAAAAACATTTGTCGAAAAAATATTTAATACCGAAAAAGGAAGCATTGTTTTCAAAAAGCCTGACATTATCCTCACCCATGATAATACGGCCAGTATTTTCAACACCTTCCGGAAAATGGGTGGTGAAAAAATTGCGAATCCCGGGCAGCTAATGATCGTTCTTGATCATAACGCACCGCCAACTACAGCGGCACTGGCCAACCAGTACCAAAAAGTGCGTGATATTGTAAAAGAACAGGGCATCACCAATTTTCACGATGCAGGAAAAGGTATCTGCCACCAGATCATGGCCGATTACGCCAAACCGGGAATGGTCATCGTAGGCAGCGACAGCCATACTTGTACCGCCGGAGCATTCAATGCCTTCGCAGCCGGGATCGACCGCACAGAAGCAGCCGGGTTGTGGCGGCAGGGCGAAACATGGTTCAGGGTACCCGAATCGTTGAAAATTACCCTGACCGGAAAACTGAACAGTGGCGTATATGCCAAAGATATTTCGCTGTGGATTATTGGTATGATAGGTTCCAGTGGGGCTGATTATATGTCGATAGAATACCACGGTGACGGAGTGAAGACCCTTACTATTGATCAGCGGATGACACTGGCGAACCTGGCTTCCGAAATGGGGGCTAAGAACGCTGTATTCCCCAACGATGAGGTGCTGACCGAATGGCTGGGTAAGGAAGTAGAAGGAATATGGGCCGACGAAAATGCCGAATATACAAAAGAAATTAAGATCAACTTGTCGGAGATCTTCCCACTGGTAGCGGCTCCGCATCATGTCGATAATGTGAAAGCAGTAGCTGAAGTACGCGGAACGAAATTACAGGAGGCTTTGGTAGGGACCTGTACCAACGGACGCTATGAAGACCTTGAAATTGCAGCAAGTATCCTGAAAGGTAAAAAACTGCCCGAAGGCTTCCAGATGGTGGTAGTGCCGGCTTCTCAGAAAATTTATATAAAAGCCATGCGCAACGGCCTCATCGAAGACCTGCT
>DGOT01000157.1 GCA_002389465.1 Bacteroidales bacterium UBA4459
TTCAATTTCTTCAACTGCTACATTCGCTACGTTGTGCTCGTATCCCTGAAGGCCGCCGAATCCCCAGGTGGTTCCCTGGATTTTTCCGGCTTCGGTAAACATGAGTGATGTAAGCTGCGTGGTTACTTGCTCGGAGTGACACATGCCGCAGGTATTTTCGTTGATCCACACGCTGGCGGGATCAGGGTAAAATGTTTTAGGGCCTTTGTTATTCGTAAAGAAATCGATGGAACCGTTATGTGCATCTGATTTATTAGTGGCAGCGGGATTCCCGCCATGGCATACAATACATTCATTATCTGGATATCCTGCTGTAGCAGCCAGGGCGTAAATTTCCTGCATCATACCTGAGTTTGGATCACGGATGGGATCAATGCCGCTGTGGCACGAAAGGCAGTTGTTGTTTTTGGGCTCAGGATAGATGAAGAGCGAGGTGTCTATAGTTTCAACTGCAGTTGTTATTTTTTCTGTTTTAATTATTCTGTTTTCAGGTGATTTCTTGCAACCGATGATGAGCACAGCTAATGTGGAAACGAAAAAAAATCGCGAGATCGTTATCTGATACATATCCGGTTTTTTATGATAAGAGGTCTTAATATCCGGTTACTAAATTAGTGTTTTCCAGGGTATGTATCTGGAAAATGATTGTACAACTTGACAGGCCTATTCAAATTCAATGTGGAAGTCGTCAACAAACACGTTTTCACCCGACGGGTTGTACACGTAGATCTTTATCAAATCAGCCTGTTTTATATTGTCGGGTATGCTGAACGTGTAATGATAATCTTCCCACGAATTTGCTTTTCTGACCTGCTCTTTAAGTTCAAAACCATTCCAGTAGTAGTCTGTGTGTTCACCCTGTGCCTGTATTACGAGTTTTCCATTATCGCTTAACGAATTCCGATAAACTTTCATATGGATACTGATCTCATTTTTTAAACTATCAGGGATGATTTTTAATGGGTATTCAAATGTGATGCTGTAATCGTTCCCTTTGCCGGTTTTTGATGAACTTTTTCCTGAATAAGCTTCTTCATCGGTTATTGTTTGCATCTGTCCCCAGATAGTACGTTGGTCACAGTCGTTAAAAAATACGGTTTGCACGAAGGTTTTGTAATCAATATCCACATAGTGATCGGGATAATATTTCTTCAGTGAATCTGCCACGTTCCCGGCAATTGTTTTCCGGCCTTTTTCGGCATAATGTTCAGTCGTCCAGTTCTGATCAACAAACAGGTCATTTTCAACGTCATCAACATTGTCCACAACCGTTATACCCTTGTGTGTATAATAACCGATCAGCAATTCCCTGTTTCCCTGTATAAAATACAGTAAATCGTCGCCCACAAGTTCTTTTGCTCTTTCCGTGTTTTCTGCCAACAGGTTAAACACCAGATTCCAGCCTCTTTCCTTTGTCAGTTGAATAATCCTGTTAAAATCTTTAATACGGGGATTATTCACTGTGTCGATCTGGAAAGCATAGCCTTTTATATAATGGCATGCCAGCTCAGTAAGTTCCTGATTCCTTGATCCGTCCGGATTGTTAACTCCCTCTTTTGCCACATAATTATCCCATTCTTCCACATTGCTGAATTGAAAATCAAACGGAACATCGAACTCCTCTTTTTCCCATTCCCGCTGTACCTGCCTGTCCCTTTCTTTATCCGATTTAATATCATAAGCTTTAAAAGACAGAAGGAATCTATTGTATAAAGGCGGATTCGGCTTAAGGAGAACCAGGCTTTTCTGCAAAGCCGTTTCCAGTTTCGAATGGATCCACTGGGCATTGAAGGAGCGCAGGTTTAAGGTTACGATAACCGTACTTACATTGGAACTGTCGGGGATGTTTTCCAGCAAAACTTTATATATACCTGCATGACTGGCCGGTTTGGTAATGTCGTAAACTTTCAGGTTGGGATAATGATCAGCAATAAACGCACTGATGGGGCGCTTGTCAAGATCATCACTGCGAAAGGTTATGTTTGAGGATTCGCCAATATAAACAATGTCTGCATCATTCGGAATGGCCCGCACAAGATTGATCACATCAGAATATTTCTGAATATCTTTCTCCAGGAAAAAAGCTTTGTACAGATAGTTCATGCCCACAAGCAAAACGCTTAACAACAACACCCTGGACAATATTTTTTTTGCGGTCTCCATCCTGCTAAAATTGAAAATAAATGAATGGGAAGTTTTCTACACCGGCAAAAGCAATAATGGAAAAAATGAGTATGCTGTACATGGTCCACCTGAAAAGCATCGGAAACCTGCCGATCCAGGTGTCGAATCGTGTGTTGTACAGCAAAATGTCGCTGACAACAAATACAATCAAAAATATCCATGTGCTTAGCGGTATGACCAAGGTGGCTTCAGTAACGCGATTAACGTTAAACAGCAAGGCAAACATATCTATGGCTTCGTTAAAACTCTGGCTGCGAAAAAATACCCAGATGAGAGTAACAAGCACAAAAGTTTTCAGGGCTAAAAAAAGGTGTCCGAAAGAATAAGCTTTATACTCTTTCGATAAGCTGAAACTTTTATTTATTAAATATTCGATAAGATAGATAACACCAAACAAGCTTCCCCATATAATAAATGTCCAGTTAGCCCCGTGCCAGAATCCGCTGATAATGAATACAGCCAGAATATTGAGGATCCATCTCTGTTTTGCCACCCGGTTGCCTCCCAGCGGGAAATACAGATAGTCGCGGAACCAGGTTGACAGCGAAATATGCCACCGTTGCCAGAATTCGGAAATATTTTTAGCAAGATAAGGGGTCTTAAAATTATCCATGATATGGATGCCCATGATCAGGGCACTTCCGATGGCAATGACCGAATAGCCATAGAAGTCGCTGTATATCTGAAAAGAATAAAAGATCAGTGCCGTAAGGATATCTGATGAAGCAAACTTTTCAGGCGCTGTATAAACCTGGTCAACTATGCCCGATAGATTATCAGCAATAACCATCTTGATGAACAAACCATAAAGGATCAGCCGCAGTCCGTTGGCCAGATTGGCATACGAAAAATTGTGTTTTTCTTTTAGTTGCGGGGTTAAACGCGAAAAACGTTCAATCGGTCCTGCCACAAGCTGTGGGAAGAAGGAAACGTACAGGGCGAAATACCCGAGGTGCTTTTCAGCCTTTTGCTTTCCGTAATAAACATCAATCGAATAACTTAATGTTTGAAAAGTATAGAATGAAATACCTACAGGAAGTAATACATTCATGAGTGGAACCTCGTGAAAAATATTGAAATTTTGAAACAGCAGGTTGACATTCGCTCCTACAAAATTGAAATACTTAAAAGCGAAAAGTAATCCGAGGTTTGTAAGCAAACTTAAAATCAACCACGGTCGCCTCGATTTTTTATCCGGCAACTTTGCCATTTGTATCCCGCTGATATAATCTATCAGGGTTGAAAGAACAATAAGGAAGACGTATTCCACTTTCCAGCTCATGTAGAAATAATAGCTGGCAACCAGTAACATGATCCACCGATACTTATGTGGGATCATATAGTAAAGAATGATCACAAGCGGAAGGAACAGAACAAAGTCTATCGTGTTAAAAAGCATTCAGCGGGGTTTTTACTTTTTGGTTGGTATCAATCTCATGTATACTCTGTGTGCTTACATTTTGCGCGTCAAAAATAGTGTAAAATCTTTATGTTGGAGGGAGTTTGTATGCCATAAATTAAGCGGCAGCTTAAACCAAATAAAATATTCGCTTGCGGCACGGGGTGTACCGTATATTTCTTATAGGATTTGCCCCCATTAAAAACGGGATAACCGTTTATAACAGTTACCCCGTAATTAAAGAAGTTTTATCTAATTTAGTTAATAGTATACACAAAAGGCAGACGTGCCTGTATGCCTTCCATGTTGCGGATGTTTTGATATTGGTCGTAATATACTTTAAAGTCACCCAACTCACTCTCAATAGCACGTGCTCTTGCATTGCCCATAATCTCTTCAATCAACTGCTTGAAAAATTCTTTGTGTTTGGGATATTCACTGATGCGGTATTCATCACCGAGCTCCGCCTGTTCAGCAGCGTAAGCAACGGCATCTTCCAGGCCGCCTAACTGATCCACGAGGCCGAGTTCGAGTGCATCAACACCCAACCATACCCTGCCGCGGCCGATTTCGTTTACATAATTTACATCCAGGTTACGGGTTGTAGCTACAAGATTCGTAAAGTCGTTGTAAATATCTTCGATTTCCCGGTTCAGCTTTTCCTTCTGGAAGTCGCTCATGGGTTTCATCACATCAATAAAATCGGCATTTTCGTTGGTCATCACCTCGTCGAAAGTAATCCCCAGTTTGTTGTTGAACAACTGCTTGAAGTTAGGTATAATGCCAAATACACCGATAGAGCCCGTAATGGTTGTCGGCTGGGCAAAAATGTAATCGGCATTAGTCGATATCCAATAACCTCCTGAAGCAGCAAGGTTACCCATAGAAACGACAAACGGTATGTCAGCGCCTGCCAGCTCCACTTCGCGGCGTATTACTTCTGAGGCCAGCGCATCACCACCCGGAGAGTTTACGCGAAATACAATAGCTTTTACATCTTCGTTTTGCCGTACTTTGCGTATGGTAGCTGACAGCGAAGCCGAACCAATCTGGTCTTGTCCGCTCTTTCCCTGAGCAATGCTTCCTTCGGCATAGATGATGGCAATTCTGTCTTTAGTTTTTTTACGTTCTTTTCTGCATTCCGAATTGGTATATTTTCCGAAAGCAACAGTACGCACTTTTTCGTCTTCCTCACGTCCTGTTTTTTCTTTCAGCAGGTCAATAAGTTCGTCACGATACATCACACCGTCCACAAAATTGTATTCAAGTGCTTTGTCAGCTGATGTTAATTCCAGTTGGTCGGCAATATTGTTCAGTTCCTCAATGCTAATACCTCTGCTTTCGTTGAAAGCGATTAGCATCTGGTCCCAGGCCGAATTCAGGAGTTGTTCCATTTGCTCCCTGTTGGCTTCGCTCATTTTGTCGAGCAACAGCGGCTCTACGGCACTTTTAAATTTATTATCTGGCCCGCGAATGATCTGCATATCGATCTCCAGTTTGTCCAGCATACCTTTTAAAAACATGAGTTGGGCGTGCAATCCTTTAAACAGGATCATTCCTTCGGGGTTTATATAAATTTCGTCTGCCAGGCTAGCCAGGTAATAAGCTTTCTGGTCGTAACTGTTGGCATAACTGATGATAAACTTACCGCTTTCTTTGAATTCGAGCATTTTATTTCGGATCTCTTCCAGCGATGCCATTCCGGAAGGAACTGTCTCCATATCCAGAAAAATACCATCGATATTGGGATCGTCAGCAGCTTTTTCAAGGGTTTTAAGGATGGTGTTCAAACCAACAGGCTTTTTGCTTTCCATTGTGTTAAAGTCAAATCCTTCAAAAGGATTTTCGGATCCACGGTCTTTGATCGGTGTTTTCCAGTTGATGTATAAAACACTGTTTGACTCTACTTTAACTTCTTCCTTCTCTGCCATGGACACAATGCCGGCAACCATTCCGATAAAGATCAGGCCGATTACAAACAAGGTGAGCAGGGTGCCAAGAGAGGAGGCGAACATAAATTTAAAGAATTGTTTCATGATGTATTTTTTTGATAGTTAGTAGTTAATTAATCATTACAATAGTACAAAAAATTCCAGGGAAAGAACAAAAGCCTTTCGGTAACTGGCAGTTTTTTATCGGTGAGCAGCCTTATTTTAACGGCAATCGGTAAATTGTTAATTACTTTGAATTAAAACCTCTTTGAGTACAGCTTTTCAAGATATTGATTTGTTAAATTTGTACGGTTAAAAGAAGAATATATAAGGTGAGTAGAGCATACTTATTGCTGGGAAGCAATGTAGAACCCCGCTTCGGTTTCATCATGGAAGCTATCCGTTTGATAGGAAACGAATCTGGTATGGTGCTCGGTACGTCATCGATTTACGAGAGCGAGCCCTGGGGATTTCAGGCGGAGACACATTTCTTAAATTGCGTTGTTTTGTTAGATACGGAGCTGTCACCAATGGACTTGCTTAGCGAGGCTCTAAAGATAGAAAAGAGTATGGGCCGGACACGACAGGGGAGTGGTTATGCATCCAGAAACATAGACATTGACATTCTTTATTTTAATGATGAGGCTGTGAATCTTCCCGGTCTTATTATTCCGCATCCTAGACTGCATGAACGGCGGTTCACACTGGAACCTCTGGTGGAAATAGCACCTGATTTTGTGCATCCGGTGGTGGGGAAGACGAATAGTGAATTGCTTGAACGGGTGAACGATTCATCAGAAGTGCGTACATTTAAGACGGCTCAGGAACTATGAAGTATAATTTTATTGCTATAGAAGGAAACATCGGTGCGGGAAAGACTTCGCTGGCTACGCGGATATCGGAAGATTACAATGCCAAGCTGATCCTGGAACAGTTTGAAGAAAATTCCTTTCTTCCCAAGTTTTATAAGGAACCCGATAAATATGCTTTTCCACTGGAGATGTCTTTCCTGGCTTCACGGTTTCAGCAACTGAAAGACGACCTCGGAACACAGGATCTTTTTAAAACGTTTACTATTTCCGATTATTATATTATTAAATCGCTCATTTTCGCAAAAAAAACCCTTCAAAAGGATGAGTTTAATTTGTATACGCGGTTTTTCAACATCATACACCAGCAGTTGCCCAAACCGGAGCTCTTTGTTTTTCTACATGTGGAGACACCAAAACTGAAACAAAATATACGTCACCGTGGCCGGACTTATGAACAGGATATAGAGAGTAGTTACCTGGATAAAATTCAGGAAGGTTATTTTGAGTTTATGAAGCAAAGCGATCTGAGGATCCTTATTATAGATACCAATAACGTTGATTTTGTAAACAGGGAAGAGGATTACCGTAAAGTGGTGGATGCTATTGGCAAAGAATACTCCAAAGGGATACACCGAATTACTTTTTAGTTTGAAACACAGAATGCCATAAAAAAAGCCCGGTCAATCGACCGGGCTTTTTACTATATATTCTATAAAATTTATTGTGCGTTTACTAATGCTTTGAATCCCGGGTCATTGTAAAATTTCAGGAATTCACGGTCAAGTGCAGCTTGTTGCGCTATAGCAGCGTCAGCTTTGATAGACTGGCCGAGATAATCAAGTGTGTTTTCTTTATTATCCTGGCGGGCTGCTGTTATAGCTAACAGATAATAAGTGTCTGCATCTTTCGGTTCAACACATTTAAACGTGTTTTCAGCAGCACTGTAATCTTTGTTCAGCAGCTGAGCTAAACCAAGGTTGAAGTCGCAGTTGTATCCGCTGAGGTTCGAAACAGCTTCGCTGTAATTTCCATCATAAATGTTTACGATGCCCATGTTATAGTTAACATCTCCACCCAAAGCTTTTGATTGGTTCAAATAGTCTTTTGCTTTGGCATAGTCACCGGTCATCATATAATAAACACCCAGGTTATTGAGGGTTTCAAATGATTCAGCATTTCTTTCGTATGATTGGTTCAGCAAAGCAATTGCCTCGTCCAGATTACCTTCGCCCAATTCAACAGCAGCCAGATTTGTCATAGCTCTGTAACATTTCGGGTACTGATTCAGAACGTTTTGGTAAATTACACGTTTTGTTCCCAGATCATCGGTTAATGTACCAGCATACAGAAGTTCAGCTAATGTCAACTCAGTTGGATTGGAAACAGACATTTCTGCAATTTCTTCAGCAGGTCTCTTATATTCAAATGTGAAAACTTCCACTTCAGCACGTCTTAAGGTAGGAAGAATATCACTCTCTAATTCAGGATATATGAGGATCATATTTCTGATTTCTTCTTCTCTTTTCAACTGGTCAGCTGAGTTGATCACATTGATGATAGCAGCTTTGTCTTTGATATCAGAAGCTTCAACAGCCTGCATAAAGCCGTTCCAGTCAGGTCCGTTGGCAGTAAGTGCAATCTCAATCTCTTCAAATGCCTGGTCTTCGATAAACTCATTCTCTTTGGCTGCTTTCATTAGCTTTTTCTCGACACGCTTTTCAAGTGTCTCAGCTCTGTGCTGTGACAATCCCTGATTGAAAGTTTCTTCACCTTCTGGAGAAGCCCAACCGTTAATGATAACTTCTTTCAGATCCCAGCCTTTTAAAATGTCCGTGATGTAATTTTGAAGTGCGGCATAGTTTTCTTCGTCTTTATTTAGAGGAAGATTTTTGTTGAAGTTATATTTATTCTTGGCAAAGAACATCGCGCCTTGTTGCATAACAACTGTTTCCAATTCATAACCATGAGGTGTAAAATCAGCAATTTCACTGTGCCTTAAGAATTTTGATGTATGAATGACTCCGTCAGCAAGTTTTCTGTCTGGATCAACCTGCATTGCTTTTTTGCCTTGCTCCAGTGCGTCAGCACATGATTCATAAGTTTCACCGTCATTCAGATAAACAACAGGTGCAACAACAAGATCAGATACATTCATGGCAACATCATAAGGAACCTGGTCGGTATAAGTAAATGTACCGCCATCGTCCCATGTAACCAATGTGCCGTCACCCGTAACATTTTCGCCTTTGAAGTTCATGGTTTCCAAAGGGAATTCTTGTCCGTCGGCAGTTTTCAATATCGGATTGAAACACATTACGGCATTCTTGTCAAAATATTTTGGCGGGAATGTACCTGTAATGGTCACATCTACCATATTTCCTTTTTCTTCCAAAGGATCAGGAGTAGTTTCCAAAGTGACAAGGTCGAAGTTTTCAACCATTTTCTTTATCTTATTACCGCCAAGTTTAAACTTGATACCCAGATTGAAGGTTGACCAAACATCATCATAAACCTGCATAGAGCCGCGCTCAACACCGTCAATCATGTCATCGTTATTCCAAACATAAGTGTAGTCAACATAAAGGTCTACCAGGTCACTTACCTTGAAATCAACATTTACGCCAGCAGGCACCGAAATACTATTTGTTCTTGAGTCGCCTGAATTGGCAAGTTCAATGCCGTTATTCAGATCGTAGGTTGTAGATTTCCATTGTGAGGCGCCAACACCAAGATGGACACCAAAATTCACGGTTCTGTCATGGTAGCCTGCGAACAAATTACTCAGGTTAAAACTTAAGTTCAGGTTTTCCTGAAAATAAGTGAACTCTGAACTCATGTCTCGTCCCCATTGGGCATTCAGGCCCGGAGTGTCTGACCCTACATTCTCTTTTCCGTCTTTAACGCTTCCGTATCCGCCTTTTAGATAAAGACCGATAACAGATCCAAACTGACGTCCAAAACCAATTTGACCGTTGTAGCCGATATAATTAAAGTCAGGTAACCAGCCGTTTTTGGCAAGGTCAGTGTGCGACCAGCTAGGTCCGACTTCAGCCATAATGGTCCAGTAAGGAGAAAATGATTCTTTTTTCTTTTCCTTTTTAACACCGCTATCGTCCTGTGCAAATGTAGAAAGAGGAAAAGCCAAGATCAAGCTGAA
>DGOT01000124.1 GCA_002389465.1 Bacteroidales bacterium UBA4459
GAAATAAGGTTGATAAGTAATTTGGTTTAGCTCCCTGATGGAGTGTAGTATCCTGTCATTTTTAAGCCAACCCGCAAAAAATACCGGTAGCAGCATGACTTTTTCAACTCAGGCCGGTTGGTGTTGTGTTGTTTTTATAAAGAAAGTTTAATATATTTGAAAATCAAATTGTTGGATGACAGGTAATTCTCTGTCGGTGTTGTAAAGATATTTGACAAAAATCTCGCTAAAGAACGTAACTAAATGATAACCTTCACCAAATACCGATATTATGAAAAAACTATTAACAATCGCATCTTTATTATTGATGCTAAACGCAAACGCCCAGACCTTTGAAAAACTGAACAGCTCAAGTTATCTTGTGGTTGGCAGAAATATAATTTACGATAACAAACTGTATTTTGACGCGGCTGCTACCCCATCCAACGAAGAACTCTGGGTAACGGACGGCACGCCTGCCGGCACCCAAATATTAAAAGATATAAATCCCGGTGGCAGTGCAGATTTGTTTAATTTTATCGTTTTTAACAACAATTTCTATTTTCTTGCCAATGACGGAACCCATGGCAAAGAGCTTTGGATAACCGATGGTACATCAGACGGCACACAGCTGTTTAAGGATATAAATCCCGGTGTGGGAGATGGAATTCCAAATTATCTGACGGTTAATGGCAACAGGCTCTTTTTCGCGGCAAATAACGGCATAAATGGTAACGAGCTTTGGATTAGTGACGGGACATCAGCCGGAACACAATTGCTCAAAGATATCGATCCTAACGGCTCGGGAAATCCTTCCTATTTGAACAATTATAACGATAAATTGTGTTTTGATGCTTTTACAGGAACTCTGGGGGGAGAACTTTGGATCACGGACGGCACGAGCATAGGAACGCAACTAGTGAAGGATATAAATCCCGGAAGCGCTAGTAGCACGTTGGCGAACAGACAGACTTACCTGTATAACGGCAAGTTGTATTTTTCGGCAGATAATGGAGCACATGGCCAGGAAATCTGGGTGACGGATGGTACCGGTACCGGGACACTGCTTCTGAAAGACATCAACCCCGGAGCTGCCGGTTCCGATCCGGATTTATTTACGGTTTACAACAACAAGTTGTATTTCAGAGCTAATGACGGGACACATGGCAGTGAACTATGGGTAACTGACGGAACTACTAACGGAACGCAACTGTTCAAAGATATTAATCCCAATCCTAATTTAAGTGGCAACCCGTACGAGTTTATTGTTGTTGATGACAGGATGTTTTTTGGTGCTGATGACGGCACACACGGTTATGAACTGTGGGTAACTGACGGTACTGCTGACGGAACGCAACTGTTTAAGGATATCAATTCCGGTGGAGACGCTAATCCCGGACATTTTACCATTTATAACAATAAATTATATATCAGGGCTATCGGTGGGAGTAATGGTTATGAATTATGGGAGAGTGATGGCACGGCTGAAGGGACGACAGTTATAGCGCCATCTGTTGCTCCGGGAACAAACCCCCTTCATTCTACCTGGGCTTTCGCTGTATATAACGGGTCTTTGTATTTTGCTGCTAATTACAACCTTACCGGTGAAGATCTGTGGAAATATACCACCTCGGGTTCCGGTGTGGCACAATCTGTATATCAGCCCCGTATTTCAGTGTATCCCAATCCGGGTTCCGGCCGGTTCCATGTCAAAAGTGAAGAAAACAATATGTTGAGTTTGTCCGTGCTGAACCTTTCGGGACAGACGGTGCTCGCCGAAAACACAGTCGGAGATCAGGATGCTATTGATATAAGCAGCTATCCGGCAGGCATCTATATGTTAAAAGTGTTCACAGACAAGGGCGTTTATTTAACAAAAATAATTCTTGAGAAATAACGGTTTGTCACCGGGTATTGTCAGTGCTTATGATCAAAGAGCAGCCTGGCAGGCCTCAATCCACAAAAAAAACCCGGCATTTGCCGGGTTTTTTCGTATCATTAAGACGGGTATTACCCGTTCATCGAAATCAGGAACTCTTCGTTGGTATTGGTGAATTTTATCCGGTCTTTCAAAAATTCCATGGCTTCCAGCGGGTTCATATCTGCCAGGTGATTGCGCAGTATCCATATCCTCTGGAGGTTTTCTTTGTCAATAAGCAGATCCTCACGGCGTGTACTCGAAGCCACAATGTCAATGGCCGGATAGATACGTTTGTTGGATAATTTACGGTCGAGCTGAAGTTCCATATTACCGGTTCCCTTAAACTCCTCGAAAATAACTTCGTCCATCTTTGATCCGGTGTCAATCAGCGCTGTAGCAAGAATAGTGAGTGAACCACCATGCTCAATGTTTCTGGCAGCACCAAAGAACCGTTTCGGCTTTTGCAGGGCGTTAGCTTCAACACCTCCCGATAAAACCTTACCTGAAGCAGGCGACATCGTATTGTAGGCCCTTGCCAGTCGGGTGATAGAGTCTAACAGGATCACCACATCATGGCCGCATTCTGTCAATCTTTTTGCTTTTTCCAATACCAGGTTGGCGATTTTCACATGCTTTTCAGCAGGCTCATCAAAAGTAGAGGCAATAACCTCGGCTTTTACGCTGCGTTCCATATCGGTAACCTCTTCCGGGCGCTCATCAATTAAAAGTATGATGAGGTACACCTCGGGGTGGTTGGCTGCAATGGCATTGGCAATTTCTTTCAGTAATACAGTTTTACCTGTTTTTGGCTGTGAAACAATCAAACCACGCTGGCCTTTGCCAATAGGTGTAAACATATCCATGATGCGCACGGAGATCGTTTCTTCCTTATGCCCTGTTATGTTAAACTTTTCTTCAGGGAACAACGGTTTCAGGTAATCGAAAGGTATTCTGTCGCGTACATCTTCCGGAAGTTTTCCATTGATTTTTTTCACTTTGATCAAAGGGAAATACTTTTCGCTCTCTTTTGGAGGTCTGACAGAGCCCTTAACCGTATCGCCTGTTTTCAGCCCGAATAATTTGATCTGAGATTGCGACACATATACATCGTCCGGTGAGTTCAGGTAATAATAATCAGATGACCTCAGGAAGCCGTAGCCATCCGGCATGATCTCCAGAACACCTTCGGCAACCACCATGCCTTCAAACTCAAAAGCATATTCTTTTCTCTGTGGCCTTCTTTCGTTCTGATTTTCTTCTTTCTTCGCGTTGTTGTCTTTTCTGTAAGGCTGTTCGTAAGGTTTCTTTTCCTTGCGCTCCCTAACATTCTTCACTTCACGCTCTCTGGTGTTCTTCCCTTCATTTTTCGGACGGTCTTCTTTAACAGGGGTGCTGGTTTTCGCTATCGACTCTTCTTCCAGTGTATTAATCACCGGTTTTTTCACGTTTTCCCGCTTTGGCTTGTCCGAATGTGGTTTTACCCGTCTTTTTCTTTGGGAATCGTCCGAAGTGTCCGATTTCGGTTTCCGCTCCTTTGCATGGGACGGTTTGGTTGAAGAAGTTCTTTCTCTTTCTTTTTTAGGTTCCTCTTCGTGTGTTTTGGCCGGCGGAGTTAATGCCTGCTGGTCCAGGATCTTGTAAATCAGGTCCTTCTTTAAAAGTTTGTCTGCCTTCGGAATGTTAAGGTCCTTGGCAATTTGTCTTAAATCAGCAACAAGTTTGCTATTTAATTCAATAATATCGTACATAAATTATGGATTTAATCGTTTTCGATTGTTTTAATTTAAAAATCGAAATATTTTAGTGTAAATAATAATACTCTGTTATGGAGGATTTGCTAGCTATAGAAAGTAATTCTATACCGCCGCAAATATACAACTTTTTACGTAAAAAGCACTGATTAAAATAAACTTATAAAGATTTTAGCAAATATTTGCTGATCTATCCCGTCTGAATACGCAAAATCCTTTCCTCATCTTTGGGGATATTATGTACTTTTGCAGCCAATTCTTAAATGTGTCGTCATGATTCAACGCAAACAATCAGTGTTTTTACTTTTGGCAGCAGTAATGTTAGGTCTGCTCTATTATTTTCCTTTGGCATCGTTTATAGGAGACAAGGATTCACTTATGTTTTATGTGTATTTGGTTGCCAGCAGGGTGCCCGACCAGGTGCCTGACCTTCCTGTTTACTTCGTCCTGCCGGCTTTAACGTTGAATACATTAATAGTGTTGTTAACAATTGTATCGATATTTCTGTTCAGGAAACGTATGTTGCAACTCAACCTGGTACGCATCAATTTAATGTTGTTGTTGCTTATGATAGCCGGATTCTTTTTCTATTACGTACCGAAACTGGAAAGTCTGTCAGGGGGGATAGCCGAATATGAAACGGGGATTTATTTTCCATTGATAGCCTTCATTTTTTACATAATGGCTTACCGCGGGATTATGAGCGACGAAAGACTTGTGAGGTCTGCCGACAGATTACGGTAACATAACTTTATACATCAGAAGTTTCTCCCTCTTTTAGCTTCAAAAACATCCAGATCTTTTATGTCTTGACCGTCAATGGTCAATCTGACCATAGTGATGGCTTTGTGAAGTCCGGAGTGCCCGGCTGCTCCGGGATTGATGTGCAGGAGTTCGTACTTTTTGTCGGGCATCACTTTTAAGATATGTGAATGGCCGGAGATAAATAACTTAGGTTTGTATGTTTCGATTAACTTCCTGGCCTGCGGTTGGTACCTTCCCGGATAGCCACCGATGTGGATCATCAGCACTTTAACGTCTTCACACAAAAACACTTCGTACTCTTTGTACTCAGCTCTGACAATGTGATCGTCAATATTTCCGTAAACGGCTCTGAGTGGTTTCAGTGCAGCTAATTTGTCGGCCGTTTCCATGTTGCCGATATCGCCGGCATGCCATATCTCATCACAGTGCATAAAAAAATCGGACACCCCCGGATGGATGAACCCGTGTGTGTCCGATAAAATGCCAATTTTTTTCATCTTGTTTTAGAAAGCATAGCCGACACTCAGCATCAGCAATTCTTTAAACTGCGTACGCGGTCCCGTATTTCCGTCTTTATCCGTAATCATCACGTTGTCGTTGTATAATAATTCTGTCGACAAGTCAACGCTCAGCCATTTGTTCACTTTCAGTCCAACCAGTACCTGCCAGTTGACCAGTAGATTCTGCGGGTTATCGAGGTAATCGGAAAAGAGTTCCAACTTAGTTCCCAGTGTAATGTTTTTAGCTACTTCTTTTGAAAGTACAGCAATAAGTTTGGCGCCGAACATAAATTTTGACTTGTCGGCATGCTGGGTAATGTTTCCTGCAGTATCAAAAGTGGCGGGGTCAATACCAAATGAACCCAGATCGGCAAGCCTTTGGTCGGCAACGATGAGCCAGGCAGCAGTTGCAGGTGAGAAATTAAGCATAAACCAGTCGTTGGGTTTGTATTGAATGCCGGGGCCTATATCTACGTAACCCGGAACCAGAAATTTGGAGATGTACGTAGAAGAGTCAACTCCATAGTCATATCCTTTGGCAAACTGGGAGCTGAACTTCCCCATGACGGAATAGTACCAGTTTTTTGAGAATTGATAGGCGTAACCTGGAATGTATTCGATTTTATCGTCTGTTTTCATGGGGTCAGCGTCACCGATTATTGAATATCCGAGTGCCAGATCCAGCCAATTGGTGAAATTGTGGTTCCCTTTCTGGTAATTCAATGACATATTGTATCTGCCAATGCCCGTGATGGAGTTTTCACCGCCGGCCGACCAGTTAGTAAACGAACTTTGTGAGAAATTCAAGCTGACTTTCCCCATCATGATCCAGTTGCCGAATTGCAGGGTGTCCTGTGCGCTGGCCGAAATGAAGCCAACGACTAAAAGAATTGAGAGTAATTTTTTCATACGTTAATGGTCTAAATGATTTTAATGGTTTTGTTTTATGGCGCAAAGATAAATTTTTTGCGATTTCCGGCAAATAAAACGGGCCAACACGTAAATATCAGCTTTGTTATAATCCTGAGTTGCCCTGGTTGGGGATTTGCTTGCTCTTTAGTTCATCGGGCGGGCGGAAGTTTAATTCCATGTCATAACAAGTGCGTACGGCTTCGTTCTGCTTCATGCCCGGCACCCATCTGATCATTTGTACAACCCTGATCGCCTCTTCAGTGCATCCTCCACCCAATGGTTCAATGACCATAATATTTGAAGGCAGACCGTTGGTTTCAAGTACAAAACGTAGTGTTACCGTTCCGGTCAGGTTTAATTTAATGGCAGCTTCAGGCATTTCCAATTTCTTTGTGATAAATTCCAGTACGGAAGAATATGCGGGGTCAACGATAGCCTGCGGTAATTTGTCCAGTTCTTTCAGCGAATAAATCTTAAGCGATGAAGATACAGGCTCATAGGGTACAGGAATGTGTGTGTAACCACGTTTTTTTACCCACGACTTGTATCGTTTGATGTTGTATTTGATCTCAAACTCATATTCACTGCTTGCAGGAACTCCATAGTATGTGGCAGGTTCCCAGAGGATGAGCCTGAAAAGTTTAAAGGCTGCACTGTCAACCGAAGGAGAAACCGAAGCTGTTACTTTTATATTGGAAGTCCCTCCGTCTTCATCAACGGTAAACGCAAGTGTTACAATACCTTCTTCACGGTCTGATAATGCCTGTTCCGGGTAGTCCATATGCATATGAAGAAAGTCCCTGATAAGGAGTTTTGATGAACGCGTTGCGGGCGGTTCGTATCCTTGCCCGTGTACACCCTGCAACAGGAAGGCGAAGAAAATAATTATGAGTGGCCGAACAAAAATCATGGTTGCAATTGAGCATATAAAGATAGACCATTCTTTCGGTTAAATCAACTATTCGAGCGAAATACTATGCAAGAATCCTGCTGACGGATGGCGAAAATTGGTAACTTTACTAAAAATTTAATACCATGGAAATTATCCTATTTATAGGTGGCATTCTGGCCGGATTTGCAGCAGGATACGTGATTGGCAGACTGAGCTCCAGGTCGAAATTTATGGGTGTTGAGAATGACCTCAGACAGCAAAATGCGGTGTTGCACACGAAACTGGAAGAGTTGGAGAAAGATAAGGAAAGTATGGAAAAAAGTTTCAACGACCAGTCAGCGAAACGACAGGAAGCCGAGGTACAGATAGCCTCGATGAAGTCGGACTATATGAACCTGAAGGAGAAGTTGGATGCTGAACGTAAGCAAATTGAGGAGTTGGAGAAGAGGTTCCAGACCGAGTTTGAAAATATTGCCAATAAAATATTGAAACAGAACACACTGGAATTTAACCAAAGCAGTGCGAAAAATATGACAGACCTGCTGACGCCGCTGAAGGAAAAGATCAGCAGTTTTGAAAAAAAGGTGGAAGAAACCTACGAAAAAGGACTCAAAGATAGGGCGGATCTGAAAGCAGAGATAAAGAACCTGTATGAACTGAGTATGACCCTGGACAAAGATGCAAAAGACCTGACCAGTGCGCTGAAGGCAGACACGAAAAAACAAGGCAACTGGGGGGAAGTCATTCTGGAGCGGGTGCTTGAGCGCAGCGGGCTCATTAAGGATGAGGAGTATTATCTGCAGTTTACGGGCAAATCGGAAGAAGGGGCGACGCTTCGGCCCGATGTAGTCATCCGCCTGCCTGAGGACAAACATCTGGTAGTGGATTCAAAGGTGTCGCTGACAGCCTATACCGAATATTCGTCAGCCGAATCGGAACAGCAACGCGACCTGGCCATGAAGAAGCATCTTGATTCCATCAAAAAGCATGTAAAAGAATTGAGTGAAAAGAATTATTCCGAAGTTCTGGGCATCAATTCGCCCGATTTTGTTTTGATGTTTTTGCCCATCGAGCCTGCTTTCAGTATAGCCGTTCAGGCTGATCATGAGCTGTTTAATTATGCCTGGCAACGGAAAGTGGTGATCGTCAGCCCGACAACGCTTTTAGCTACTCTACGTACCATAGCCTCTATCTGGAAATATGAGAAACAATCACAGAACGCGCAGGAAATTGCCCGGAGGGGTGGCCTGTTGTATGATAAGTTCGTGAGTTTCATCAAAGACCTGGAAGCCGTAGGTGCCGGATTGCAGCGTGCCGAGAAAGCCTATGAAGATGCACATAAAAAGTTGACATCCGGCAGGGGCGACCTGATCACGCAGGCCGAGCAACTGAAGTCGATGGGCGTAACGACAAAAAAAAGCCTGCCGGCAGAATTTATGGAACCAGAAGAATAACACATGGATAAAGAAAGACAACAGGAAATGGTGTACGGCATAAGGCCCGTACTTGAGGCAGTGGACGCCGGGAAAGAAGTAGAAAAAGTACTCATTCAGAAAGGACTACGCAGTGCCACTTTTGCGGAACTGATGCAGGTGATCAAAGAGCATTCGGTGCCGTACCAGTTTGTACCTGTGGAGAAACTGAACCGGGTTACGCGAAAAAACCACCAGGGAGTTGTAGCCTACATTTCACCAGTTGCTTTTTACCGGATAGAAGATGTGTTGCCCGGGATTTACGAGCAAGGAAAGATGCCTTTTATGCTGGTGCTCGACCGCATCACGGATGTGCGTAATTTCGGTGCTATTCTGCGTACGGCCGAGTGTACCGGAGTAGATGCCGTGGTCATACCTTCCCGGAATTCGGCGCAACTGAATTCGGGTACGGTAAAGTCATCGGCAGGAGCCATTTTCAACATGCCGATCTGTCGCAGCGACAACTTGAAAGACACCATCGACTACCTGAAACAAAGCGGTTTAAGAGTGGCAGCTGCCACAGAAAAGGCGGAACATACCTGCTTTGCCGCCGACCTCACCGGCCCGCTTGTCTTGCTGCTCGGATCGGAAGGAGAGGGGATATCAACCGAGTACTTAAAAAAAGCTGATGTGCAGGTTAAAATTCCTGTGCTGGGAGAAATAGAATCGTTGAACGTATCTGTTGCTGCCGGTGTTTTGATGTATGAAGTTATTCGACAGAGACAATAAAAAAAGCTCCGTCCTGAAAAGAACGGAGCTCCTGTTTTTTATAAAAATAGCTGTTACATTCTTTTTTCTTTAATCCTGGCTTTCTTACCACGAAGTTCTCTGAAGTAGAAGATACGTGCCCTTCTGACAACACCAACTTTATTCACAACAATTTCTTCAATAAACGGGGAAGAAATCGGAAAAATTCTTTCAACACCCACGTTGCTCGAGATTTTTCTCACCGTAAAGGTTTCTGTAGGTCCGCCTCCGACACGCTGCAAAACTACTCCCTGGAATTTTTGTAAACGCTCTTTACTTCCCTCTTTGATCTTATAGGTAACCGTAACGGTGTCCCCTGCTTTAAATTTCGGAAAATCTTTAATCTCTACAGAGTCTTCTATCAGTTGTAATAATTCTTTCTTACTCATCGTCTTAAGCTTTGCGGTGGTTTTTTAAAAATGAGTGCAAATATACAGCTATTTCTTTATGTGCAAATAAAATTACTAAAAAAACTACATTATATGTTAACAGAAAATTGTTCATCTTTTTAGTCGTCTTCATTTCTTAGCAGGCCAGGCTTCCGTTCAGCTGTTCTTTTGAGCGATTGTTCATATTTCCATTCTTCAATCAGTTTTTCATTCCCCGAAAGAAGTATGTCCGGTACCTTCCAGCCCCTGAACGCACGTGGGCGGGTATATACAGGTGGAGAAACCAGGTTGTTTTGGAAAGAATCGCTCAGTGCAGATGTCTCATCGCCAAGAACGCCGGGAATAAGCCTGACCACGCTATCCACAAAAACAGCAGCTGCCAGTTCGCCACCCGATAAAACATAACTTCCAATAGATATCTCTTTGGTGATCAGACGTTCCCTGACCCGTTCGTCAATTCCTTTATAATGGCCGCAGAGGATCATGAGGTTGCCTTTGAGAGAATACTGGTTAGCCACTTTTTGATCCAGTAAATCACCGTCCGGACTCATGTATATAATCTCATCGTACTTTCTTTCGGCTGTAAGCTTATCAACACAGCGGGCAATGGGTTCAATCATCATCACCATGCCGGCACCACCCGAGAAAGCATAATCGTCCGTTTTGCGGTGCTTGTCGGTCGTGTAATCGCGTAACTGGTGTAAGTGGATGTGAGCCAGTCCTTTCTGCTGCGCTCTTTTAATGATGGATTCGGAAAAAGGACCCTGGAACATTTCGGGGAATATGGTGATGATATCAATGCGCATTTTTGATTGTTTTATGTTGTTTCTTCTGTGATGTGATGCATTGTGCACCGGTAGATGTCCATGAAAAAGCACGAGGAAGATTGTTTACATGTACGTTTAAAATACCGATGTAGCGAACCGCCCAGCTTTTGCCCGAGGAAAAATGCACCGACTAAAAAAATGTAAGTGTACCAGGTAAAACCGATGCTTGTAAACAACCGTAAAGCAATAATAAAAGGAACCGGAATATGAACGGCCAGCACCCACTGCCACGAAAATATTTTTACGTTGTCGCGCCAATATCCGAAAGGAATATTAAATAATAATACAAACAACGTAACATAAATAAGTGCGGAAGTCATATTGCTTTTTTCAACGTATCGTGGCAAAGTTCGGTATTTTTAGCTAATAGTGCGCATCAACAGGCCCAATCAGCGATTAAAAGTGA
>DGOT01000155.1:0-20496 GCA_002389465.1 Bacteroidales bacterium UBA4459
GAAGCCCCCTATTTCGATAGTACCTGATAACAATAAAAATCACACTTTCTAAGAAGGTGGTTTTGGATTGCCCCAATATGGGGCTTTTTAGTTGTTTCCTGTTTTTTGAATATCGAACACTGATTAACGATTTTAGAATTTTGAAGTTCATTTGCATCTCAAATCATTATTCGTTAATCGATGTTCTTTCTTCATCGTTTAGGACGCAACAGGTATTTTATCAATTATTTTTTCGAAGGCTGCTATCTTGCAGTGTGCTATCCTGAAGGGTCACCAACAAAGTATCGGATTGTTTTTGCGCGAGTGAATCTTGTAAGATTTGAGAAGCCGAATCAATGGCCGGGCTGCTGATTGTGTCGGCGGGGAGTGGTGCTGTTTCAATTTCTGCTTGCAATCTGCTTAATCGGGCAAGCACTTCTTCCAGCAGGAGTTCCATATTTTTCGGGTTAGAATTATAATAGCTCAGGTTTTCTTTTAGTGTACGGTGACTAATTTTGTATTTCTCAAATATCTGCTCGTAATATGTGGCATCTGCCCCTTCAGGCAGGGTTTTTAGGGCTTTTTGATAGGCAATAGTTCCTTCGGCAATATACACATCAGTAAGAATGTTGATCATTTCTTCTTTCGATAGCAATATTTCCGGTGGTGTTACTACAGGAATATTCTCATGATAGCAGGAAGATAGAATAATCAGGCTGATAAATAAAATAATAGTATGTCTCATAAGTTAATTCCCCACCTCCGATAAATACTTAATACGCATCAGCCGGACCTCTTCTTCGGTATATTCTGCTTCGCCGAGTTCGGACAACGCATCTTCCACCGAGTCGGTTTCAGCTTCCGAGAAATAATCATAAATCTCTTCCTGGTGGTATTCATCAATGAATTCATTGATGTAATAGCTCAGGTCGAGTCGGGTTCCTGAAGTAACAATACGCTCAACTTCTGTAAGCATATCGCTTAAAGACAAGTCCTTGGCCTGTGCTATATCTTTCAGCGGAAGTTTACGGTCGATGCTTCTGATGATGTAAACCTTTAATCCCGATTTATTGACAACTGACTTAATAACCACATCATTCGGGCGCGTGATTTCATTTTCTTCCACATATTGCTTAATAAGATTAAGAAATGGTTTGCCATACTTTGCTGCCTTTCCGGTGCCTACACCCGTGATTTTTTTTAACTCCTCTTCCGTAACCGGATACTGTATAGCCATATCTTCCAGAGACGGATCCTGGAAAATTACGAAAGGAGGTAAATTTTCTTTCTTCGACAGATCGCGTCTGAGATCCTTCAGCATGGTAAATAGAGTAGCGTCAGCTCCGCTCGTTTTTCGACCTCCGTTGGCTGTAATAATACTGTCGTCATCACTGCCGCTTTCATAATCATGATCTTTGGCAATCATAACACTGTATGGCTCCTTGATGAACTTCGTGCCGTTCTCTGTAATTTTTAAAATGCCATAGTTTTCGATTTCCTTCTCCAGCAATCTATGGATCAGGCACTGACGTATGACGGTATTCCAATATTTGGAATCATGGTCCATGCCTTTTCCAAAAACATCTGTTTTGTCAAGTTTGATAGCTTTTATATCACCGCTTCTATGGCCCGCTAATAAATCGGCAATAATTTTTGCTTTGAATTGTTGTTTTGTAAATACTACTGCTTCAAGGGCGAGCTTGATATCATCTTTTCCTTCGAATTTTTCTTTTGGGTTCAGGCAATTGTCACAGGCGCCACAACTGTCGTGCGGGTACATTTCACCAAAATAATGCAACAGTAATTTATGGCGGCACACTGATGATTCGGCATAAGCCACTGTCTCAAAAAGCAATTCTTTGGCAATCTCCTGCTCGGCAACTGGTTTGTCCTTCATAAATTTTTCCAGCTTCTGAATGTCATCGTAGCTGTAAAAAGTGATGCAGTTTCCTTCTCCGCCATCACGACCTCCACGTCCGGTTTCCTGGTAATATCCTTCAATACTTTTAGGGATGTCGTGATGGATTACATAGCGAATGTCCGGCTTGTCGATTCCCATACCAAAAGCTATAGTTGCAACAATAACATCCACTTCTTCCATCAGGAACATATCCTGGTTGTTCTTTCGGGTAGATGCATCAAGGCCTGCATGATACGGCAATGCCTTAATGCCGTTAACGACGAGTGTTTCGGCGATTTCTTCTACTTTCTTTCGTGACAGGCAATAAACAATCCCCGACTTGTCGGGCTGCGTTTTAATATATTTAATGATGTCTTTAATGACGTGCTTTGTTTTCGGCCTAACCTCATAATACAAGTTGGTGCGGTCAAAAGAGGATTTAAAAACCGTTGCGTCAACAATGTCAAGGTTTTTCAGAATGTCTTCTTGTACCTTTAAGGTAGCCGTTGCTGTGAGCGCAATGGTGGGTACTTTTTTTCCGATGGCGTTGATAATAGGCCTGAGTTTTCGGTATTCAGGCCTGAAATCGTGACCCCATTCTGAGATGCAATGTGCTTCATCAATAGCATAGAAAGAGATGTCGATCTTTTGCAGGAAATCAATATTGTCTTCCTTGGTTAAGGATTCGGGAGCCATATAAAGTAATTTTGTCTTTCCCGAAAGCAGGTCCTCGCGTACGGCATTAAGTTCCGATTTTGACAGGGAGGAATTCATCACATGGGCAATGCCGCTTTGCGTAGAAAAGTTCCTGATCATGTCCACCTGGTTCTTCATAAGGGCAATAAGCGGTGATACAACGATAGCTGTACCTCCTTTAAGCAAAGCTGGTAGCTGATAGCAAAGAGATTTTCCCCCACCTGTCGGCATAACAACAAAAGTGTCCTTACCATCCAGTAAATTAGTGATAATAGCTTCCTGGGTTCCTTTAAAATTTGAAAAACCAAAAAAAGTTTTCAGGAGAGGTCTCAGCTCGTATTTGTCTTGTTTTTCTTTCATTATTTATAACAGATAAATCATATCTTTGTGTCAATAATCTTATGGCATATCTGTGTTAGATTTTTGAATTAGAGTTGTTTGAATATGTGATTCGTTCTCTTAACACAAATATAATAATAATTGAATGAATAAAAAAGTTTAACTAAAAAAAGTTTGAACAGGATTGATAAAATACAAAAGGTAGCTAGGGCAACTATTGAAACGGAACATAGGGCCATTAAAAATCTGGAGCGGTCGATTAATGAAGAATTCGCCGGCGCAGTTGAAGTTTTATTCGATATGAAAGGGAGAGCCGTTGTAACTGGTATTGGAAAAAGTGCCAATATTGCACAGAAAATTGTGGCTACCCTCAATTCAACCGGAACGCCTTCTATTTTTATGCATGCTGCCGATGCCATACATGGTGATTTGGGGATTATCCGAAAAGACGATGTGGTCGTCATCTTATCGAAAAGTGGTGAAACACCCGAAATTAAAGTACTGGTACCTTTGTTAAAGGGTAGGTGTAATCATTTGATCGCCATAGTAGGAAATACAGACTCATATTTAGCCAAACTAGCCGATTTTGTTTTAGATGTTACTGTTGAGAAAGAGGCTTGTCCTAATAATTTAGCCCCTACAGCCAGTACTACGGCACAGTTAGTTATGGGTGATGCGCTGGCTATCAGTCTTCTGGATTTAAGGGGGTTCAGCCCGGCCGATTTTGCCAAATTCCATCCGGGTGGAGCTTTAGGAAAAAGAATGTTCCTCAGGGTGAACGACCTTGCCGTGAACAATATGGCACCTAAAGTGTATATGGATGAACTGATATCCGATGTGATCATAGAAATTTCATCTAAAAGATTAGGGGCAACAGTAGTTCTGGACGACAACGACCTTCTTGTAGGTATTATCACTGATGGCGATTTGCGGAGAATGATTCAATCGCACCCCAATTATCAAAAGCTTACGGCAAAAGAGGTGATGACACATAACCCGAAAACAATTCAAAAAGACGAACTTGTTGTTGATGCCCTCCACTTGATGAGGGAAAAGAATATAACCCAACTGCCTGTACTGGATAATGATAAATATCTGGGTGTAATTCATCTACACGACATACTTAAAGAGGGAATTCTCTAACAATTTGCGGAAGGACTCCGGATAACTGTCTGAGGCCGGCCGACAGCACAAAAATTTTGGCTCGAAACGGGATAAGTAAAAAAATCTAAGCGGATGGAAAACGATAAAATAAACAAGTTTAACGAGTACAGGGAGCTGATGAATGAAAGACTGCTGGCATCCCCCAACAATAAAATAATAAAACGAATATTCAGTATGGATACGCTGGCCTACATGGATGGGGCGCTGGAAAGTAAAACCAAGGAAATGCTGGGACTGGTGGCTTCAATGGTGCTCAGGTGCGATGATTGTATTTCTTACCATTTGCAGCAGTGTTATACACACGGAACCACAACGAACAAATTGCTGGAAATATTCGGAATTGCGAATTTGGTTGGAGGTAGCATAGTCATCGCTCATACCCGAAGGGCGTTGGAATTTTGGGAGGAATTGAATGAGAGGAATGTATCCAAATAAACCCGCTTTTGTAATTCAACGATTACAGATAACTTTAATTTTAACCTGCCTGATGACAGGAGCTGTAATTTTGTTGGGGCCTGCAAGCGCTGTGGCGCAAAAAACTGCTATAGAAGGAATAGTTACAGACGCAAAAACCGGTGAGCCTGTGCCATTTGCCAATGTTTATGAGGTAAGTTCGCTACAGGGAAGCCTGACGGATGAAAATGGTAGATATTCTCTGGAAATAATGAACAAGGAAGCAGATTCACTGCGTGCTTCCCTCTTAGGTTATCAGCAGGAAACAAAGCCTGTTATCAGGGGAGAGAAGCAGGTTGTCAATTTCTTCCTGTATCTGCAGGATCAGGATCTGCCTGAGGTAGTCATTAGGTACAAAGGAAACCCGGCAGACGCGCTTATCGACAGTATCATCAAGCACAAGAAGGAGAACTCATTCCAGGCATACAGAAATTGCAGGTATAATGCCTATACAAAGATCCGGATGGATGTTAATAATGTAAACCAAAAACTCCTCACGAAAGGAATAATGAAGCACTTCAGTTTTGTTGAGGATTACATGGATACATCGGCAATGAGCGGTAAAACCTATTTGCCGGCAATGATCATCGAAACAAAATCGGTTATTTATGAACGTAAATCTCCGGACAAAAAACAGGAAATTGTAACAGCCTCCAAAGTATCAGGGATTGAAAATAAGGAAATAATTCAGCTGACAGGAAACCTGGCCTTGGATGTTGACATATATAAGAACTACACAGAAATGTTTGAAAAGAATTTTGTGAGCCCTGTTGCTGATTTCGCCCACACTTATTACAAATATTACCTGATTGACAGTGCTTTTATTGAAGGTAAATGGTGTTACAACATTCTTTTTAAACCCCGGCGAAAGAGCGGGCTTGCGTACACAGGCGGGCTGTGGGTAAACGATACGACATACGCTGTTGTTAAAATCAAATTGCGCATTTCTGAACTGGCCAATATTAACCTTGTGAATGATTTAGGAATAGAACAGCAGTTTTCCATGATAAACAATAACCAGTGGATGAAAACCAGGGAACAAATTTTTGTCGACTTTAACCCTATTGAAAAAACCTGGAAAATACCTGGTGTTTTTGCATATAAATTGAATGATTACAGTGGTTTTTTGTTCGATGAGGTGGGAGATGCAGAAGTGTTCAGGCAGGCTTCTGACCTGACCATTGACGAAAAAGCTGCCACAAATGATGTAGACTGGGACACCCTTAGACCGGAACCATTAAGCCGTGAAGACCAGGGAGTTTATAAAATGGTTGATTCTATTAAAAAAGTGCCTGTATTTAAAACTTACCGCAATTTAATGTATGGTCTGGCATCTGGTTATTTTCCCTGGGGTAAGTTTGAGGTTGGCCCTTATTTTAAAATGTTCAGTTACAACACTCTTGAAGGAGCACGGTTCAGAATAGGTGGCAGAACATCAACGAAATTCAGTAAAAAGATCAATTTGGAAGCCTACGTGGCGTATGGTACCAAAGACCAGACTTTTAAATATGGTGCTGATCTGATCTATTTGCCCCAAAAAGAACCACGTAGAGCTCTGTATGCTTCGTTTAAATACGACATGGAACAATTAGGAAAAAGCCCTACATCCAAAGCAACGGATGACTTGTTCAGTTCATTGTTCAGCAGGGGGCCCATTGATAAGCTGACAATGATCCGTCAATACCAGCTTGCTTATGAACACGAATGGTTTAATGGCCTTATCAATACAGCTATTATAAATAGAAGGGAATTGTACCCGCCGGAAGATACCGAGTTTATCATATTTCCCGACTCAAGGGAAGATACCGTTTACGCTGAATCAATCACTACAACAGAGATCGGGCTGGACACCCGCATATCTTTTAAGGAAGTATATCTGGATGGTAAATTCACGCGCACAACCATCAAAAGCAGGTACCCCATTTTTCTCATCAGTTACAGGTTTGGTATACCCCTCACCCCAAAAAACAATTATACGTACAACAAATTAACTTTAGGTATCGAACAGTGGTTTTATATGAGCACCTGGGGGTGGTCAAAGTTTCGCGTTATAGCCGGAAAAATATGGGGAACGCTTCCATATCCTTTATTAAAAATACATGATGGTAACGAAGCATGGCTCTTCGACAATTATTCATCTAATTTGATGGACTACTATGAATTTGTAAGCGACCAGTATATAAACTTCTACTATGCGCACCATTTCGACGGTTTCTTTTTTAATAAAATACCCGGATTGAATAAACTAAAGTTAAGAGAGGTCGTTTACTTCAGGGGTGTATATGGAAGTGTAACTCCTCAGAATTTAATGTTCTCCGAATACCCTGAAAATATGAGGCCGTTTGGTGATGAACCCTATTTAGAGACGGGTGCCGGCATCGAAAATATTTTTAAAATCCTTCAGATATATGCCGTCTGGCGGTTGACACATTTGGATGATCCGGGATACCAGAATGTCCAGAAATTTGGGATCTTTGCTTCCCTGTACTTCTCTTTCTAACCTATTCTTTCGATGTCCTTTTTCACGCTGAAGATGTCAGATTTTGTTAAAAAAACACAAAAACAAAACATACATTCCGAACTTCTTCGCTTTACCATAAAATTTTTTCATCTTTGCTGTACAAAGTTTAGAATAATAAATTGATACTCATTCAATCCTGATATGAAACTCCACACGGAAAATCTTGTAAAAAAGTACCGCCAGCGAACTGTTGCGAACAATGTTTCGGTGGAAGTAAGCCAGGGGGAGATCATCGGCCTGTTAGGTCCGAACGGTGCCGGCAAAACAACTACTTTTTACATGATCGTGGGATTGATCAAACCTTTTGAAGGAAAAGTTTTTCTGGATGATAAAGAAATTACCGAGATGCCTATGTATAAGCGTGCTCAGATGGGGGTAGGGTACCTGGCGCAGGAGGCCTCGGTTTTCAGGCATCTGAGTGTTGAGGACAATCTCAAAGCTGTGATGCAGTTTACGGGCATGGGCAAACAGGAGCAAAAAGAACGGCTGGAATCTTTACTTGATGAGTTTGGGTTACAGCAGATCAGAAAAAGTAAGGGAATTCAGCTTTCGGGTGGTGAGAGAAGAAGGACGGAAATTGCCCGGGCACTGGCTGTAAACCCTAATTTTATTTTACTTGACGAACCCTTTGCCGGTGTTGATCCCATTGCTGTGGAAGATATCCAGTCGATTGTAGCAAAGCTGAAAACAAAAAATATAGGCATTCTTATTACGGACCATAATGTCCATGAAACCTTAAGCATTGTTGACCGGGCTTACCTGATGTTTGAAGGATCTATCCTGAAAGCCGGAACCGCAGAAGAATTGGCAGAAGATAAGCATGTAAGGAAAGTGTATCTTGGCCAGCATTTCGAGCTGAGAAGGAAGGATTTTAATAATTTGGAAGAGTAATACCGGGTTTACAATCCGGGAACCTGATATCTATACCGCCGTCTCAAGCATCCTCGCTTGAAGAATTGACATCCTCCTTATGCTCAAAAAGCAGTTGAACAATTGAGAGCAAAAGATAAAGCAGTATGATCAGTGGTATGGCGGCTACTTTCAGTAGGGCAAAGAACACAATAGAAAGAAGAATAAAAATATAACGTGTCTGGTTTTCCCGCCAGCCGAAAGATGTAAATTTTAAGGAAAACATCGGAATGCTTGATACCATCAGAAGAGCACTGACAAAACCAACACTTGCCAGAAAATAAGAGTTTGTTACTATATCGAAATATATCCCCTTACTTTCAGCCAGACAACCCAGGATCATAATAGGAAATGATGCCAGCAGAATAGCTACGGCTGGTGTGGGCATCCCTTTGAAGGAAGTTGTCTGTTCTTCATCAATATTAAATTTGGCCAGCCGTAAAGCAGAAAATAATGGGATGAGGAATGCGCTGAAAGGAAGAAATTCCGGTCCTGAAATCACCGTCAGCTCCTTGATGGTATAAAAAAGCACAAAGGCAGGTGCCACCCCGAAAGAGACCATGTCGGCCAGCGAATCAAGTTGCACACCGATAGCTGATTTAGCATGAAGCAAGCGAGCGATAAAGCCGTCAAAAAAGTCAAATATGGCAGCAACAAAAACCATCATCCCTGCCAGTTGCAGGTTTCCGCTGGTAGCGAAATATATGGAAAGTAACCCTGATAACAGGTTCAGCAACGTGATGAAATTGGGGATATGTTTCTGCATGATCCGGTGTTTTACATTTTATTCAAAAATAGTGAAATCATTTCATTGAAACAATGTCAAAATACGGTTTCTGTCATTTTACTAAGTTTGTGTACTATATCATAAAATTTCAAAAATGGCAAAAGTTGTTGTTCTCGGAGCTGGCATATCCGGCCACACGGCCTCGGCATTACTTAAAAAGAAACTGGGTAAAAAGCATGAAGTGGTTGTAGTAACCCCTAATGCGTACTACCATTGGATACCTTCCAATATTTGGATAGGCGTAGGCCGGATGACCATTGACCAGGTACGGTTCAGGCTGGATAAGCGATACGCCAAAGCCGGCATTGTTTACAAACAGGCCAAAGCGGTTAGTTTTCACCCTGAAGGGGATCAGGAAACAGAAAAAGGTTATGTAACGATTGAATACACCGGACAGGATAAAGTGGGTGAAAAAGAAAAGGTAGATTATGATTTTCTGATCAATGCCACCGGCCCGATGCTTAAGTTCAGTGCTACGGAGGGTCTGGGACCAGGTAAGCATACGGTGTCGGTTTGCTCATACGATCATGCGGCCGAGGCCTGGGAAAAACTACAGGAGTCGTTAGCCCGGATGGAAAAAGGAGAAAAACAGAAATTCCTGATCGGCATGGGCCATCCCGGTGCTACCTGCCAGGGAGCTGCGTTTGAATATATCCTCAATGTAGCATACGAGATCAAAAAAAGGAAACTATCGCATTTAGCCGAAATAAAATGGATCACAAACGAATACGAAGTTGGTGATTTTGGCATGGGTGGTGCGTACATCAAAAGAGGCGGATATATTACGTCTACAAAAACCTTTGCCGAATCGTTCCTGAAACAGCGCGACATCACCTGGCTGAAACGTACCGGCGTGAAAAAAGTGGAAAAGGGCAAGGTGTTTTATGAAAAACTGGACGGCACCAAAGGTGAAGAGACCTTTGACTTCGCTATGCTGATCCCTGCTTTCTCGGGACCTGGATTTACAGCTTACGACAAAAAAGGCGAAGATATTACCGGTAAATTGTTTATGCCTAATGGATTTATGAAAGTGGATGCCGATTACACTAAGAAAACATTCGAGGAATGGTCCGCTTCGGACTGGCCCTCCACTTACCAGAACCCCGATTATGCAAACATTTTTGCAGCAGGCATTGCCTTTGCCCCGCCGCATTCCATTTCCAAACCCATGACCAGTCCCAATGGAACGCCTATTTTTCCAGCACCGCCGCGGACGGGTATGCCATCGGGAGTTACCGGAAAGGTGGTGGCCGAAAATATCATCGACTGGATAAAAAAAGGTAAACCGTTGATAAAACACAAAGCATCGATGGCAAGGATGGGTGCTGCCTGTATCATCTCGGCGGGTTACGGACAGATATACGGCGCCGCAGCCACCATGACCGTTAAACCCATTGTCCAAGATTGGGACAAATACCCCGAATACGGGCGTAGCCTTTCTGATACTATGGGCGAAGCCGGACTGGCAGGCCACTGGCTGAAATGGTTTATGCACTATATGTTCCTGCATAAAGCCAAAGGCTATCCGCTGTGGTGGCTGTTACCGGAATAATTATTTTTAAACACGAAACGTATTGTAAAATGGAAAACACAAAAAGAACCATAGCATATTCCGATGAATCCTATCCGCCGATGCCTACAAAAACCACTTTGTTTTGGCGTAGGTTCTGGCCCTGGCAGGCTTGGCGGTGGCTGGTGCTGAATATTAAAATATTACGGATTGTTGCCGGAGGCCACTCATAGTTTTTAGAAGTTTTTCCGGAAGGATGTATGAGCCGGAAGCAAGGGCGAAAAATTGTACTTTTGTCCCCGGTTTTAAACAGAAAAGGTGCATCCATCCCATATTAAAATAGAAGATTACAATTACAAACTCCCCGAAAAGAGGATTGCCAAATATCCTTTGACGAACAGGGATGATTCCAAATTGCTTTATTTGAATTCGGGCCGACCGGAAGCGAGAAAATTCAGGGAATTGCCGGACTTGTTACCTGCAGACAGTTTGCTGGTGTTCAACGAGACGAAAGTCATACAGGCACGGTTGCAATTTCGAAAAAAGAGCGGGGCCAACATCGAGATTTTTTGTCTGGAACCCGTTGAACCTTCTAATGATTTCCAGATTGCTTTTCAGCAGCCGTCGCCAGTGGTATGGGAATGCCTGGTGGGTAATGCCAAACGCTGGAAGGACGAACCACTTGAACTGATCATAAGTCAGGGCGCGGATGAAATTATGTTAACTGCTGAAAAAACAGGGCGCACCGGAGATGCATTTCTTATATCTTTCCGTTGGGAGCCACAGCACATCCCGTTTTCGGAAATTATTGAGTTGACGGGGAAAGTGCCTTTACCGCCATACTTAAACCGCGAAGCCGAAGAAAGCGATAAAAAAAGATATCAGACCATTTATGCCCGTCACGATGGATCGGTGGCTGCCCCTACGGCCGGATTACATTTTACAGATCGTATTTTTGAAGAGCTTGCCAGAAAGGGAATTGAAACGGAACAGCTAACGCTGCATGTGGGCGCCGGAACGTTCAAGCCGGTATCTTCTGAGACAATTGCCGAACATGAAATGCACACAGAACATATAGTGATCCCTGTTGAAGCATTAGAACATATGTCGCGAAAAGCTGAAGATCATATCATAGCTGTGGGTACAACGAGCCTGAGAACCATCGAAAGTCTTTACTGGATGGCAGTTAAGCTTGATAACGGTGATGAAAGTTTTAAAATAAATCAATGGGATCCGTATGAGTTGCCACAAAAAATGACGGGCAAAGAAGCGTTGCAAATATTGATAAAATATGCAGATGATCATAGGCTGAAAGAACTCAAAGGACAAACACAAATGATCATTGCTCCAGGCTACCGATTAAAACTGGCAAAGGGTTTGTTAACTAATTTTCATCAGCCGAAAAGCACACTGTTGCTTTTAGTGGCAGCCATCATCGGCAATAAATGGAAAAGCGCTTATAACTTTTCTTTACAAAACGGCTTCCGCTTTTTGAGTTATGGTGATAGTTGCCTATTTTTGTACGAATAGTAATTAAATATTGCATCATGAAAAATCCACAACTTCTTACATTGCTTTTTACCGCACTATTCATTTTTTCGTGCAGTACAGTACCTTTAACTAACCGCAAACAATTGGCTTTAATTCCGCACAGCGAATTACTGGCCATGAGTTTTGCCCAGTATGATGCCTTTCTCGATTCAGTACCGGTCAGTAATAACGAGGACGAAGCCGATATGGTGAAAAGGGTCGGTAACAATATTGCCGGAGCGGTTCAACAGTATCTTACCGAACATGATCGCGCCGATATCCTTAAAGGGTTCAACTGGGAATTCAACCTGGTACAGGATAATCAGGTGAATGCCTGGTGCATGCCCGGTGGAAAAGTGGTGGTGTACACCGGAATACTGCCGGTAACGCAGGATGAAAACGGGCTGGCCGTAGTGATGGGACACGAAATCGCCCATGCCATCGCCGACCACGGTAACGAACGGATGAGCCAGGGCTTGTTGCAACAAACAGGCGGGGTGGCTTTGTCGATTGCCTTGCAGAATAAACCGGCCGAAACACAGGCGCTGTGGATGATGGCTTACGGTGTGGGAACCTATTACGGTGCCATGTTGCCGTACAGCCGGTTGCATGAGAGCGAAGCCGACCACCTGGGGCTGATTTTTATAGCTATTGCCGGCTACGATCCACAGGGAGCGGTTGCCTTCTGGCAGAGGATGCCTGCCGCCGGTAACGGGCAGAAACCACCCGAATTTATGAGTACTCACCCGTCCGATGAAACCCGCATCAGTAACCTGCAGAAATGGATGCCCGATGCACTGAAATATTACCATCCTGAAGGAAGTGGTGGAAATAATTCCGGAAAAGGAAGTGGAACGAAAAAGAAAGGGAATTCGAACGTTGTTAAAATAGGTGGCTAGCATCATCTACTAAGAAGTTCTTAATGGATGAAAATCAACTTACGGGCATTATTTTATCGGGAGGGAAGAGCAGCAGAATGGGAAGAGAGAAGGGACTCGTCAATTTCAGGGGAAAGCCTTTAATTTCATATTCGATTGAAGTTCTGAAGCAGCTTACCGGCACAATTATTATAGGAGCAAATAACAATCTTGAGGAATACAAAAAATTCGGCTTTGATGTGGTGAATGACGAGGTGGAGGGCATTGGCCCTATGGGTGGGCTCTTATCAACGCTGCGGTATTCAACAACTGATAAAAACCTCGTAGTTTCATGTGATACCCCTTTTATCAATTCCGGATTATTACAATACCTGATGAGGTATATGCAGGATTATGATATTGTTGCTGCATCCCATGGCAATGGAAAAACAGAGCCTTTGTGTGCGATCTACAGTCGAAATGTTATACCCGTAATGGAGAAAAAAGTGAATGATGGCGTTTTTAAATTAAGGAGTATTTTTCAGGAAGTCCGGTATAGAGCACTCCGGGTGGACACCTCTTTGCCTTTTTATACGAACCGGCTGTTCTATAATGTGAACATACCGGAAGATTTAAATATTTAGTGCAGATGACGGATACAACTATTCGACCAACTAATCTATGGCTAAAGGCCGCTGTTGTGGGGGGCCTCTGGGCAGCACTGGAAATCATTGTCGGCAGCTTTTTGCACAATACGCGTCTTCCATTTGCAGGTTCCATCCTGGCCTTTTCCGGCACAGTATTGTTGATCGGCTTTTACCGCATGTGGCCTGAGCGGGGATTGATTATCAGGGCAGGTTTGATAACTGCCATTATGAAGTCGGTTTCGCCCAGCGCGGTGATATTAGGCCCTATGACGGGCATCATGCTTGAAGCCATGTTGATTGAATTGGTGATCCTGTTACTTGGGAACAATTTGTTCGGACTGATAATCGCCGGTATTTTCAGTGTATCGAGTGCCTTGCTGCACAAACTTATCAGTTTGCTGATTGTTTACGGGTTTGACCTGATCACTATTTACGTGAACATTGTCAATTTTGCACTGAAGCAGTTTGGATTGAAAGAAGCGGAACCCATGGAAATATTGTTCGCCCTTTTATGTGTCTATGTCCTGTTCGGGATTTTGGCAGCCCTGCTGGGATTTTATATAGGCAAAAAAGCCATCAGTATGAAACAGCATAACTCATCCCTGACTGATGAGAATGTAAAGAAGCAGCAAAAGGAGTTTTTTGAGATCCGGGAAGGGCAAAAAACTACCCCTGGATGGTTGGTGGTTCATTTTTTAGCCATACCGGCAGGGCTTTATCTTGTCAATACTTCGCACGCAGCCTATGGTTTTGTTTTTATGGGATTCTATATCGGACTGATTGGTTTCAGATACCGTTATTCGTTGCGCCGCCTTCGTAAGCCGGTTTTCTGGACGCAGTTATTCATCATCGTTATTTTATCAGCTTTGTTTTGGGATATAGGTGACCAAAAGCAATACTGGTTCAGTACCGAAGGAGTAGTTGTCGGGCTTGAAATGGTGGTGCGTGCCCTTTTTGTCGTAGTGGCTTTCACGGCTATAAGCGTGGAACTTCACAACGAAAAAGTGCGTAATTTTTTGTTTCGTTCAGGCTTTGGTAATTTTTACCAGGCTGTTGGGATGGCATTCGGCGCTTTGCCTGTGATGATCTCTGTGTTACCCAAATCACGCGAAATTATGCGACATCCTGTCCAATCGTTCCTCAAACCCCTGGCCATGGCCGACCAGTGGCTGGAGATGTTTCGGAATGAATAAAAAAACTTTTTTCCTTTAAGTTATTTCACTTTCACAAAAGGGTGCGCATTGGCAAACTGCGGGTTGATCAGGTAGGTGCCATCCTTGTCAATCCAGCCCCATAAGCCGTTTTTACGCACCATGCCCATACCGTTAATAAAGTCTTTAACTTTCTCATATTGCGGGTTGACGGTCCATTTGCCTGTTTTGTCAATAAATCCCCATTCTTTACCCTGCAATACGGCTGCAAACCCTTCATGAAAGTCGCGAGCCTTGATGAACTGCGGATTGACAATATATTTTCCTTCTTCATCGATATATCCCCATTCTTTACCAACCTTAACAGCTGCGAGGCCATCAGATAGATTGTTGGCGTCAATAAATTGCGGATTGACTACATAGTCGCCAATTTTGTCAATAAATCCCCACTCTTTACCTTTCCGGATGCAGGCATAATCTTCGCTGAAATCCTTGGCATCGTCAAATTGCGGGTTGATCACAAATTTGCCTGTTTTGTCAATGAATCCCCAGTCGCCAACCATGTTTACAAGTGCCAGTCCGTCTTTAAAGGAGTTGGCCCTGACAAATTGCGGGTTGATGATAAACGTTCCGGTTTTGTCTATGTAACCCCACTTTTTACCCTTTACAACGGCTGCCAGCCCTTCCACAAAGGTTTTGGCTTTTTCAAATTGCGGGTTGATCACATATTTCCCTTCTTTATCCATAAAGCCCCATTCGCCGTTTTTTCTCACGGGAGCCAGGCCTTCCTGAAATTCTTTTGCATATTCAAACTGCGGATTGATCACGAACCTTCCTGTCTTATCCACAAAGCCCCATTCTTTTCCCGACCTGACAGCAGCCAGTCCTTCGCTAAAATCATCGGCATCCTCAAACTGAGGGTTGATCACGAATGTTCCTTTTTTGTCCACGAAACCCCATTGTCCATTCTTACGAATGGCAGCCAATCCTTCTCTGAAATCATTGGCATGTTCAAACTGTGGGTTGATAACCCAACTCCCTTTTTGGTTAATATAACCCCATTCTTTTTCAAGCCGGGCTCTGGCAATATACTCTTGGGAGAACAAACTGGCAGTAAGAATACTGAGGGAAATAACAACGATAAATCTTTTCATAATCTTTTTTGATTTGGTTTATAGTGTCCGCTAATTTATGAAATATTTATGAATTAAGAATCTTGTTTTTACGAGCGTTTAATCCGGCTTTTCATTAAAAAGGTAAAACACAGGAAGGTCCCCGGGAATCCATCACTTCTTTAAAATCGATCAGACTTTGCTTCATTACTTGTGTATCTTCATCATGACATGTAAGACATGCGCCAACCAGAAGGATTCTTTTTTGTTCTTCAATCGTAAACGGACGCACATCAAAGCGTGTGGATACATCACCGCTTCGTTCTTGCAAAAAGCCCGTCCAGGCATCTTCCGGAAGGTCATCATATGGGTTGTTACGGTATTTAGGAGAAAAAGTCCACTTTCCGGAATCTGAAATAATTTTAAATTCCAAATCACCTTGGCCATAACCTAATGCTACGGGGTTGTTATGACACGACTTACAGCTGCGTCCTCTTGTTTGGGTGGTGTGTGGTGCAGCCGGTGCATAAAGCCTGTGAAATAGCATTGAATCCTTTTCAGACGGATCGTAACTTTGTTTGTCGATGGTGAGGATCATACCCGGAACTACTGGGATAACCGATTTTTCTGCTTCATTCTCACGGTATCCAAGAGCCGGTGCGTGTGCCTGATACTCACCAATATATTCAACCCAGCTCCCGGTGATAAAATTATTATGCTGCATGTCGTACCCCGGCTCTTTATCATCATATGCATTATGGCAGCCAATGCAACTTGGGGCCCAGGCCGTATGGCATGAGCTGCAACTCAGGTTGCTGTGGGCTCCCCCTTTTGTGCACACAGAGGCCGGAGGCTTCATAAATTTTATTTGTTTACTGTTTTTTGTCTTGAGGAATGCCGAATCGTTTTGAACGAACGTATTGATCAAAGGACGGTTCCTTTTAGCCGTTGCCAGGTATTTTTTCCCGTCTGTAAAGCCAAAGCGCAAAGACGTAATAATGGCCGATTCCTGATCGAACTCGTTTAAATCCATCGTGTTTGGGCGATCATTAAAATGACAGTCGGAACATTGGATTTCGGCTTGTTCCTCTTCGTGTTGGTATCGGGTTCCATCCCCCATTAGTTCATACGAGTTGTGGCAGTCAATGCATTCCATTCCTCCGGTATGATGAATGTCGGCCTTCATTTTGCGAAACACCCGGGATTCTTCCACTATTCTGTATTTTACCGAGTCGCTTACCTCTTCTGTCGTGAGCGTGGTTTCGTGCCAACCTTCATAGTTTGTTGATATTCTTCCTGAGCGGCTGTGGCATCCGAAACAATGTTCGTCAGATACCAGCAGATCGACAGAAGGGTGAACGGAAAGATACAGTGTATCCTGATCGTTGTTCTTATGTTGAATATGAGCCGCCAGCGATTGATCGTTATAATTCAGATGGCAGGCAAGGCAACCGCCTCCACGGCTGCTTTCGTCCACAGGCCCTGTTTCGGTTTTCGGGTTTCCCAGGTGGCATCTGACACATAAATTGCGCAAATGTTCATCGGCGGCCGAATTTCCGAGGTGATGAACGGTAGTGAGCTCGTCAGGAGTTTCCTGTTCATCAAAAACATAACGGTCAACACTGATCATGCCGCTCAGATTAGCCATCAGCCCTGTATTGATGCGGTCAACAATTTCAGTGTGGCATCCGGTGGTGCCACAGCTTTTTTCGGCAGTAGCCAGATTGCCCGGTATCAGCTCCATATATTTATGAGCTTTATTCTTGTTCATAGTGAACGGGTCGCCGCCATGGCACGAATAACACCCCAATGCCTGTGGATTGTGGGAAGCCGAAAATCCTGTCGTTTCATCATGACAAGCCAGACAGCCCTCTTTTCGCCCGAAAACCTTAGGCGAGTTGTTTACCTTATCCGTTTCTTCCTTTTCAATAAACGCAAATCCATTGGAGCGAAAAGGATTGTATACATAATAGGAGTAATTTGTATCGGCAGGAGTGATGAATTTCCAGTTGGAACCGCGGAAAAAATACCCAATGATGGTCAGAAACAAGTATATAATGGTTAGGATGAGCAGCGCTCTTTTTGTAATGAATTGATTGCGCACTCCTCCATAAGGAACCAGGAAAACCAGTAATATGAACAGCAGAACAATAAGCAAAGACATTTGGGGTACACTCAGCCAGTGCAGTATTTCCTGCAACCCGACAAAATACCAGGGACCTTTGATTACCGGGTTCATCCCGTCGTGCAGGGGGGCGCTGATCAAAACGCTGAAAAGCAACACAAACAAAATAACCCAAATGATTTCTTTCAGTCCGGGCCAGATCGTTTTGTGGTGCTCCATAATGATGACAACAATAAACAGGGTAAATGTGGCAATATGATGAACATAGATTACTTGCAAACTGTTGCCGGATCCCAGCAGGGAAGTGGACAGTAACGAACCGACAAAAGGAAGGCCGCCGACCAGCTCGTTCAATATCCTCCGTGCCTGCAGGCTGTCAGCATCGGCTTTAAGCAGAAACCCGGTCAGCATAGCTAGCAGAATGATGAGCACACCAATACTCAGGCGAAGCCATATGCCCGATTTTAATTTTATTCCGGCTTTTGCCGAAAAATGGTCCCAAATATGTACCAGGCTAAACACAAGAAAAAAGTTAGCACTCCAGTAGTGCATGTTCCGGAATAAGGTGGCTGCCGGATTGATTAGCATCATCAGGCTGATGGAATTATAGGCATCATTTACATCGTAAGGAATGGCTAATAAAATACCGGATATCACGCAAATAAAAAACAGCGCCAGACTGATCTGTCCGAAAGAGGAGAAGGGCCATATTTTTTTTAACAGTGACAATATCAGATTTTTATGGTGATGGTTTGTGTCTGTTTATTTAATGTAAAATCCAGTTTCTTTAACTGAGTTATTGCCGGGCCTTTCAGCGGATTGCCTTCCAGATCAAACGCTGATCCATGACAGGGGCATATCAGTTGTCCGTTTTCAAACGTCTGAATACGGCACCCTAGATGGGTACAATGCGAAGACAGCACAACCGGCTCGTCTTTGTTGATAATAATACAATCCTCATGAAAGAGCACTTTCCTGTTGCCGTTTAATGAAACACGAACAACTTCTTTCTTTTTACTTTTTCGTTGCGTATGGATCATTGCTCCCCACAATCCGAAGAAAGCCGCACCGACGAATGTTGCGGCTGTCTTTAAGAAATACCTGCGAGAATTTGTATTGTTCAACTTCTGGTGTTTACAGCAAAAATATCAATTTACATCTTTGCCGGTACAAAAAAAGATTTAGGAGTTAAAATTTAAGAATAATGAATAAGTTTAGTTATCCGAGCTGGCAAACTTTATGAAGGCCATTAAGATCAATTATCTTAAACGATTTGCCAGTCATTTCAATCAGGCCGTCTTCCTGGAAATGTTTCAATGTACGGATAACGCTTTCTGTTGACATGCCTGATAATTCAGCCAGTTCTTTTCTGCTCATTGCGAGGTCAAACTCGTCCTGTTTAAAAATATTACTGGCCAGACATAAAATTATATCCGCCAACTTGCCATACGACTGCCTGTGTGTGAGACAGAAGAATCGCCTGTTTTTCTGAATAGAAGTTTCACAGAGAACATCAACAATTGCCGAGGCAAACTGACCATTGTTAAGAATCAGTTTTCTAATGATATCAATCTCAATTAATTTAACGGTAGTATTAATATAGGCAGAGGCAGTGTATTGAAAAACATTCTGATTCAGGGGCAGAGATGTTAAACCAATTAAACTGCCGGGAGCCGCAATTCTTAAGATCAGCGATTTGTAATTTTCTTCATAATAAACTTTGGCAAGTCCTTCGCTTATTAAAAGAATATGTGTTGTAAATGTTCCCTGTTTTGCAATGATCTCACCCTTTTTATATTCAACAGTAACCTGCCTCTGCTCAACAAGTTTTTTTTCCTCCTCTGTGAGGAAATCAAAACAATATTTGTTGACATTAACAACCGTGCAACTTAACTTATTCCGTTCTGCAGTGTTTTGCATATTTCGCGTCAATTCCTCAACAAATATAGAATAATTAATGTGATGCCAGATAAATTTTAACTAATGCTGACAGTGGTCAGAATTCGCCTCGTCGGATATCTGACTATCTTTAGTAAATCAGTAGGATAATTGACGCAAATCATGTTTTTAAAGGTTCAACGTCATATATGACTTACCTCAATATGTATGTTACTTAATTAATTTTGTACTAATTGTTTTTCTAAGAAAGAAATATAAAATTCAATACATATGAAAAAAATAATAAGCCTTGCATTACTACTAAGTGTAGCGGGATTTGCAACGGCTAGTAGCGAGGGACAGACCAGCGATTCTGTGCGGTCGTTCCCCATTGTAAACTACATTTATAAAGCTGATCGAAACCTGACTCCGTCTGTTGATCACTCTAAATTTGAAGTGTTGCAACAGCCTTTTGAAAACGCACATCAGGTGACAGCAGCTTGTTTGTCGTGCCATACTGAGCGTGACAAGGAAATTATGGCTACTTCACACTGGAGATGGCAACGCGAAGAATTTCTGGAAGGGAAAGGCGTTGTTCCGCTGGGAAAAAAGAATATTATTAATAATTTTTGTATCGGAGTAAGTGGAAGCGAGGGCACTTGTACACGCTGTCATATCGGATACGGATGGGAGGATAAAAGTTTTGATTTTTCCGAACCGACCAATATAGACTGTGTTGTCTGTCACGATAACTCGGGGACATATAAAAAAGGGAAAGGGATGGCCGGCTACCCTGATCCATCGGTGAATATGAATATAGTTGCACAAAGTGTCGGACTTCCTACAACTGAGAACTGCGGGGTCTGTCATTTTTGGGGTGGCGGAGGCAACAATGTAAAACATGGTGATCTGGATGTTGCTATGCTTGATTGTTCGCG
>DGOT01000155.1:20531-22485 GCA_002389465.1 Bacteroidales bacterium UBA4459
TTGAATGACCATAACATCAGGGTGGCCTGTCAAACATGTCATATACCTATTTATGCCAAAGCCAATGCAACAAAAATGTGGTGGGACTGGTCAACGGCCGGACGTCTGGATGAAAACGGAAAACCTCTACATGAAAATGATGCCTATGGAAATCATAATTATCTTTCCATTAAAGGAAATTTTGTTTACGATGACCATGTTATTCCGGAATACTATTGGTTTAACGGTTTGGCAAATCACCAGCTGATTACTGATAAAATTGATACGGTTCCCGTTCAAATGAATTCACTTTATGGTTCGTACCTTGATAAGGGAGTTAACCAGGCCAGTAAGGAACCGGCAAAAATATGGCCGGTAAAAGTACACCGCGGCCGGCAGATATATGATACAATTAATATGACACTGATCCAGCCTAAACTTTGGGACAAGGAAGCCGGAAAGGGTGCTTATTGGGTGGACTTTGACTGGAATGAAGCCGCCAGGACAGGTATGGAATATATAGGCCAGCCTTACAGTGGCGCCTACGGATTTATTGAAACGGAGATGTATTGGCCGCTTAATCATCAGGTATCCCCAGCCAGCGAGTCGTTGAAGTGCATCGATTGTCATTCGAGGAACAAAAGCAGGCTCGCAAATCTTACCGATTTTTATTTGCCGGGAAGAGACAGAAATATGTTTTTAGATGGGTTTGGTATCATTGTTATCATTAGTGCCATAGTTGGAGTTATTGTGCATGCAGGACTCAGGAGATACCTCAGAAGAAAATGTTTTTTTCAAAAAGAATCTAATTAAAGGAGGATATACAAATGGAAAGAATATATATATATAAAGGATTTGAACGTTTCTGGCATTGGTCGCAAGCGTTAATTATTGGAACTCTTGCCCTGACGGGTTTTGAGATTCACGGCTCTTTTACACTTTTCGGTTTCGACAATGCAGTGCGCTGGCACATAATTGCCGCCTGGGCCCTTGTTGTTTTAATCGTATTTGCCATTTTCTGGCATTTCACTACAGGTGAGTGGAGACAGTATATCCCGACAACTAAACTGTTGAAAGAACAATTCAGATATTATATCGGCGGAATTTTTAATAACGCACCTCACCCTACCAATAAAACGGTGTATAATAAGTTTAACCCGCTGCAGAGAATGATTTATTTAGGGTTGAAGATTCTTGTTATTCCTATTATTGTAACCACAGGATTTTTATACCTGTATTTTCAATACCCAAAATTCGGGATCGAATTTCAAACCCTTGAGCCAATAGCCCTGATCCATACTTTTGGTGCATACATATTGCTCGCGTTTATAATTGCACATGTTTACCTGACAACGGTTACAGGAGTTAAACCTTTATCCAGTATTAAAGCCATGATAACGGGGTGGGAAGAAATGGAGGAAAAGGAAATTAAGATAGTAGTTGAAGAAGAAATGGAAGTGGCGCTGAAAGGGATCAAGCAAAAACTGAAAGCCGGTGAAGGCAAGAGCGAATTACTCGACGATGCACTTAGCGATGTGGAAGAAAAGCTTGGTGTTAAGCGGGAAACTTATTTCAGAGACGCGATAAGTCAGAGTTCTGCCGGATACTTCTGTATTGGAAAAGACGGATATTACAAAGAGATAAATGAGGCATGGATTAAATTATACAAATATGATTCACGCGATGAGATCATAGGAAAACATTATCGTTTAAGCCGTTCCGAAGAGGACTTCAAAGAACTTGAGGCAACAGTTGAGAAAGTCTTAAAAGGTGAAACCATCAACCATGGTGAGGTAAAACGTATTTGTAAAGATGGATCTGAAGGTTATCACACGCTCACCTTGTCACCGGTTTACATCAATGATGAAATCAACTGTTTTGAAGGGTTTATTATCGATACTACGGCAAAACATCTTGCTGAACATGAAATGCTGAAGAAAAAAATAAGACTGGAAGAGAGAAAAAAAAATAAAGA
>DGOT01000155.1:22531-29700 GCA_002389465.1 Bacteroidales bacterium UBA4459
AGCCTTGATGAAATGATTGTTGAAGCGCAAAAGCACGTTGATGGCATTACGGTAGAACAATTAAAAGAAAAACTGGATAATGGAGACATGATCTTACTGATAGATGTAAGAGAGCCCAATGAATTTAACGCAGGTTATATTCCTGGATCAGTGAACATTCCGCGTGGTGTAATTGAATTTAATATCGGAAACGAAGCCTTTTGGGATGCCGCGTTTTTGTATATGCCTGAGAAAGATGAAGAAATTATAGTGTATTGTAAAAAAGGAAAAAGGGGGATGCTGGCAGGTGAGACATTGAAAAAGCTCGGCTATAAAAATGTAACATACCTTGACGGAGGATGGAAGAAATGGGAACTTACATACCCTGATATTTTTGAAAAGAACCTGGATGCCCTTGGGCATGATGATGGCGGAGAAGTAGGAGGCTGCTAGGCATATCTATCTTTAACGTATTGAAAGGGGCTTTATTAAGGCCCCTTTTTGCATGGCTGATATTTATATTGGGAAATGAATTATCAGTGTTTTTGCGTATTAAACTAAACCAAATAGTGAAACGGAGAGACAGCAAATTTTCCAGGAATGTTATTCCATTATTTACACCTGATCCTAAAACGATCTAATACATAAAAAACCACGTATTTTATTGCAATTAGCGAAATAGCTCTTCTTACGTCAATGTTTTTTATGTCCTATTACTGCTTTTGTTCTAGTCTATTGCATTGTTCTGATGTAAAATTGATGCCCTGCCAGCATTATATTTGTTAATAAATTAACAATAATAAACAAAACTTATTTTTAACACTTAAATTTAAACAAATGAAAAGATTTTTAAATGTTTTTTTATTAGCCGTGATTCTTCCGGCTTTCATTATTACAGGATGTAAGGATAAAGAAGATCCACAACCGCAACCAAAAGGTACATTTGAAACATTGTCAAACTATATGGCAGACAATGGCTTCGATCTTCCGGATGTTCTGCTTATTCCAACAAAATGGGTTGTAGCTCCTGAACTGATCGCAAAAGGTGGTATAGTTGATCCTACTGATAATTCAATTCCGGGGTATTACACATTTGATATCAGATCTGCAGATGATTTTGCCACAGGTCACATTAAAGGATCTATGAATGTTAAGTTGACTGATGTACTGACAAAAGCAAATGAAGTAGGAAATGAAAAGCCAATTCTGGTTGTTTGTGCGTCGGGTCAAACAGCTGGTCGTGCTGTTATGGCATTACGCCTTTCAGGATTCCCAGACGCACAAGTTATGAAATTTGGCATGTCTTACTGGAACGAGGCATTTGATGTTTGGACAGGAAATATTGGAAGTACAGCAGTTGGAAACGATAATTGGGTAAACGATGCAAGTGCTTCATTACCAACTAATGCATATCCAGGATGGGAGACTACAAGTACTGATGGCGCTGTTATTTTGGCTGACGCTGTTGCTGCTATGCTGGCAGAAAGTGATTGGGGTGTAAGCTCAACTACTGTACTTAACGATCCTTTAGGTTACAATACTTATAACTATTGGGATGAAGCCACATACCTTAGCGTTGGCCATTATAAAGGCACTTATTTATATTCTGAAATAAAATTAGACAATGTTTCAGCTTTACCCACTGCTGATGATTGTTTAATTTATTGCGATACCGGTCAAACTTCATCTATTGTGGCAGCATGGTTGAAAGTACTGGGATATAATTCAAAAAGCATTAAGTATGGTGTAAACAGTTTGAGTTATCAGACACTAGAAGGTGTGTCAGGACATGTTGTGTGGCATCATTCAAAAGATTATTCATACGAAACTGGCAATTAATTTTGATCTGTCGAATTGATTGTTCAAATAACTTTAAAAACATATGGTTATGAGAAAAATGATTATTAGCATAAGCTTACTGTTCCTTGTCTCCTTATTTTCATTGTCGTCTTTCAGTCAGGGATGTGTTGAAGCAACTTCTGATGCCGGGCCACAACTGGTTGGCTATATCCAGCCGGAGTTTGGCTATTATTTTTACGGAAAAGACAATAATGATAATGCACGTAAACCCAGCAGCTTCTATTTCAGAAGAGCACGTATTGGGGTCGTCGGGAGTATTCCTTACGACGTAAGTTACTATGTTATGGCTGAGTTCAGTCCAATTTATAAGGGATATCCTTTTTTACTGGACGCTTTTGTTAGCTGGGCGCCTGTAGGCAAGTATTTTAAAATGTCATTCGGACAGTTTAAGTCTCCTTACGGACTGGAATTGAACACACCATGTTATGGTTTATATACCATCAACCGTTCCCTGGCTTCCGAACAACTGGCTTCTCCTTACCGCGAATTGCAGTTCATGTTGTTAGGTGCTTTTGGTAAAGAGAGAGATATCCTTTCTTATAAGTTAACGATTATGAATGGTACAGGAATTAATAAAATGGATGCTTATGACGAAGACGGTGGAAACAACCAGAAAGACCTGGCCGGACGTGTTGTTGTTGCTCCCTGGGAATTTTTTAAAATTGGTGGCGGATTCCGTTACGGATTGTGGGGAAAGAAAGATTCTGATGGGGATGCTAAATCGCGCTCAAGGTACGGAGTCGACCTATCGTTTCATAAATGGAACCTCCGGGTGCAGGGCGAATACCTTTGGGGAAAAGACGTAGGTAAAATTGCCGGTGGTGGCGGTTGTGGAGGTAAAGATGTCGCAGCTGATTATCCTGCATACAATAAAAATGGATATATGTTTATGGCTATGTACATGACACCGATCCGTCTCGAGCCCGTCATTAAATATGAGTATTATAACCCAGACGGAACTGATTATAAATTTTTCGGTAAAACACAGGATTATGCGCAGAGCACATTAACGTTTGGGATTAATTACTTTCTGAACGAATGGACCCGAATTCAGGTCAACTACCTGTATAATGCCGAAAAGAAAACTAACGGTGTTATAAATGAGTATGACAACGATATGTTGCTTATTCAGGTCCAGGCTAAATTTTAACAATCTTAATTTTAAATAATTGAAAAATGAAAACACTTAGAAACATTTTGATCACAGGACTTGCTTTCCTGTTGGTTTCATCCACAGTTAGGGCGCAGGGCGATATCATTAGCGCCGCCGACTTCATGTCGCTGTTTAAAACAGATAAAAGCTTGGTCATCATAGATGCAAGCAAAGCTGCTGATTTTAGAAAATCACATATTAAAAACGCCATTAATGTTCCAAATGGAGATCTTAACCAGGATGCCGAAACAGGGTTTTTAAAAAGTGATGAAGAATTAGGTAAATTATTTGGAAGCAAAGGTGTCAGCAACGAAAACACGATCATTGTTTATGATGGTGGATCTCAGAAACCTGCTTCAAGAGTTTATTGGGTGCTGAAATATTTGGGTGCTCCAAATGTGAAGATTCTGCACAAAAATATGGCAACTTTCAAAAAGGCAAGAGTTCCATTGACACCAATGGCTGCGAAAAAAAGCGCAACCACTTTTACGGTTAATATTAACCATGCCGTTGCAGCAGATCTGGCAGATGTAAAAGCCGGAACAGCAAAATTATTTGACGCCCGTGATGCCAATGAATATGCAGGTACTACCGAAAAGAGCAAAGGCCACATTCCGGGAGCAATTAATCTCAGTTATAAAGATATGTTAAATACTGACAACGCATTTAAAGCAAAAGACGAACTGGAAAAAGTTGTAGCAGGGTTTGGGCTTAGTGCCGATACACCAATAATAGTTTCATGTCAGTCTGGTAAGAGGGCAGCTGTATTATATGTTGCATTTACCAGTGTGCTCGGCTATAAAAATGTAAAAATGTATGATGGCAGTTATAATGATTGGGTAGCTAAAGGCAACACCGTAGAGAAGTAGACTGCTTTTCATCATGAGTACATTAACAAATATATCCTTTAAAAACCTGACAAAAACGGAACAGGTTGTCATGATCATTAATTCCGGTAAAGAGTTATTGGACAGGAATGAAGAAGGATACAACATTCATTTGTATTTACTTGCAGATTTTTTTGTTGAGGTTTGGTTCGAATCGAACACAAAAAAAATTGTTAAAGTGGAGCCCGCCGATAAGGATAGCATTACAAGAAATTACACGAAAATAAATGAACTCATGAAGCAAATAATAAATGAATAGAAACGTATAAAAATTGTAATATTTATCATAAAAATGTTGTAAAAGGCTTTCAATTTAGTTATTGGAGACCTTTTATTTATCGGCTATCTTAATTTGAAAGAACATATGCTGTCGAATAACTAATAGATTATGATGACATTAAACCGATGTTAAAGTTTCTCAAAATAATTTTCTTTCCAAGATCATTGACAAATTTTCCGGTTTATTGTATTTTTATAATAATTATAAAATCGTCGTCTGATGAAAACACGTTTAAAACTGCTCTTAAATACTTTGGTAACTTTTGCTGCAATATTTTTTATTGTTTACCTGCTTATGGTCATTGCTGCATTCTTAGGCTGTTGCACAGGAATTACCGCCTTTTTTTATGAAAAGATCATATGGGTTTTACTAGGAATTGGTGTTCTTGTTTTTGCATTTTGTTTTTACAATAATTGCTATAAAAAAAGAGGTAATTTGTAAATACGTGATTTTATAAATTACCTAAACAGCATTTATTCTACGCAATATGAGACGTTTACGCAGAACAATCCCTCATTGCAACTTAATTTATTTCGTTTTTAAATAGAAGTTGTACTATGAGGAAAATCAGGCAGATACAAATATCTAAATATTTCGATATATTCAACGAAAAAGTGTAAAAGGCTGTAATACAATACGTAACACTTGTTGGCTGGGGGTTTTGATTCCAATAGCATATTAGTTGTTTTGCATATATTTTTGTGATGCACATATAGTAATGTACATATATACATAATGATTTCTCAAAACAAGAAGCACCATAAATTATTCTGAATGAAAACTAGACGAGATTTTATAAAGATCTCTGCAGCAGGTGCCGGAGTTGCTGCATTGGGATTGAGTCCTTTAAGCTGGAACGGAGTGAAGACACTCACTGCGTCTAATGAACAAAGCCCGGTAAGCGACGATGAAATGACACCTTATCCGACGTATTGTGAGGTTTGTTTCTGGAAATGTGCCGGCTGGACTTATGTTGATAAAAAAGGAGAGATAAAAAAAATTATCGGGAACAAAGAAGACCCGCATTGTAATGGCAGGTTATGTCCGCGAGGTACCGGTGGCATAGGAATGTATTATGATGAAGACCGGCTTAAAACTCCTTTGATCAGAGAAACTGACAAAGAAGGAAACTCCTATTTCAGAAAAGCTTCCTGGGATGAAGCACTTGACCTGATAGCGAACAACCTAAAAAAAATTGCTGACGAGCATGGCCCGGAGTGTGTTGCACTTTTCAACCACGGTTCAGGAGGTAAATTCTTTGGTAATTTTCTTAAAGCATTTGGATCACCAAATATAACGGCTCCGTCGTTTGCGCAATGCAGAGGACCAAGGGAAACAGCATGGATAGCTACTTTCGGAGAAGGAGTTGGTTCACCTGAACCTACAGACATACGGGACACTAAATGCCTTGTTTTAATAGGATCGCACATTGGTGAGAACATGCATAACGGACAGGTTCAGGAAATGTCGCAGGCCATTGATAATGGTGCTGCAATTATCACTGTTGACCCCAGGTTAAGTACAGCAGCCAGTAAAGCGAAATATTGGCTTCCGATAAAACCTTCCACTGATCTTGCTTTACTGATGGCCTGGATTCATGTGGCGATCTATGAAGATATTTATAACAAAGAGTATGTTGAGCAGTATACATATGGTTTTGATGAGTTAAAAGAGCATGTAAAAAACATGACCCCTGAATGGGCTTATGGGATCACAACGATCAAGCCCGATGTTATTCGGAAGACTGCCCGTGAAATGGCTAATGCTGCGCCGTCAGTAATTATTCACCCCGGCCGGCATGTTACCTGGTATGGCGACGATACGCAGCGCATTCGGGCTGTTGCCATATTAAATGCTTTGTTTGGCTCGTGGGGAAACCGGGGCGGCTTTTATTTAAAAGAGGGCTTGCACCTTCCAAAACCTAAAATCCCTGCTTTTCCAAAACCGAAAAAAACATGGCGTGATGCCTACCCCGGACAATTTAAACTTGCCAGCCTTGCGCTATCGTCAGGAATTTGTGATGCAACCATTCCAACTGCTGACCGTGCATGTTCGTTTAAAGCCTGGATTGTTTCGGGGACAAACCTTCCGTTAACATTGCCTAATAAAGCAAATACAATCAAGGCCATGTCGCACCTCGAATTTATGGTTGTGATTGATACTATGCCGATGGAGGTTACGGGCTATGCTGATGTTGTTTTACCGGAGTGTACTTATCTTGAAAGATATGATTTGGTTAGGACTTCTCCACACCGCGAGCCTTATCTTGCACTAAGGATGCCTGCAGTGAAACCAAAGTACGATTCAAAACCGGCTTGGTGGATTGCGAAAAAACTAGCCGACAAAATGGGGCTTGGCGATTATTTCCCTTACAATGATATAACTGATCTGCTTGACTGGCAATTGAAGCAAGTTGGATCGTCATTAGAAGAAATGCAGCGAATTGGTGTANNTGTAAAGAAATTTGACAGGGAAAGCGGTGGCCTCTATTACCAAAAAGGAGAAGAAGTTGAATTTAACACGCCAACAGGAAAGATTGAGTTATTCTCGAATGATTTGGCGGCCGAAGGATTCGATCCCTTTCCTGTTTATACGCCTCATCCCGAACCTCCTGAAGGTTTCTACAGGTTAATATATGGTAGGGCACCCATGCATACTTTCAGCCGAACAGCGAACAATCATAACCTGTGGGATTTGAAAAATGAGAACTCGGTTTGGGTCAATCCGAAAGTCGCTGAGTTGTGGGATTTGAAAAAAGATCAAAAAGTCTGGTTAAAAAATCAAGATGGAATTGTGTCGTCATTCCCGATAAAGGTGAGGGTCACTGAGCGCATACGCTGGGATTCGGTTTACATGGTTCATGGATTTGGCCATTCCGATGATAAGTTGAGCCGGGCACACGGCAGAGGCGCCAACGATTCGGAACTAATTACTAAAGTTATGATCGATCCGGTAATGGGAGGAACCGGTATGCGGGGCAACTTTATTACATTTCTTAAAGAAAAACCAG
>DGOT01000208.1 GCA_002389465.1 Bacteroidales bacterium UBA4459
TCAGGTAATTACACTTTTTCATGGACTTCAGTTCCACCGGGATTCTCTTCCGAGGAGCAAAATCCTGTGGTATCACCGGAAGTAACAACTACCTATACCGTGGAAGTTAATGACGGGGAACAAACTGTCAGTAGTGATGTTTTGGTAACTGTCAACCCGTTGCCTGAAATAATTCTTGGCACCTGGCCCGAACAATTGTGCAACCAGCAGGAACCTCCTGTTCAATTGACAGCAACTCCCGAAGGAGGAGTCTATACCGGAGAAAATGTCAGCGAGACCGGTCTCTTTTCCCCTGACGGTGCTGATACCGGCTGGTATGTGATCACCTATTCTTTTACAGACACTAATGGTTGTCAGGCAAATGCTCAGGATTCGATCTTTGTTGACGACTGCCTGAATTTTGAAGAGGAAAACTATAAAAAAGGCCACATCACCATATATCCTAATCCGTTCACAAACCGCATCACCATTGATGTTCCTCAAGGAGACTTCAAAGTCAGCATCATGGGCATAGAAGGCAGTACGATCATAAAAGAACACTCGTTAAACGATGTGAAAACAATCAACCTCAATTTTCTAAAACCAGGCATTTACATGATTCGTATTGGCAATGGGCAAGAGGCAGTATATCAGAAAATAATTAAAAACTAATGGTCGGTGAAAATCATTCCGACCAGTTCATGAGAATATCCTGATTCATCATGATTCTCAGAAGAAGCACAAGAACTGTGGAAAAAATCAAAGCCGGCCAGGATATCGATATATACCGGGTATCTTCATCAAAATATACGGGATCATAGTTGGAGATCATGATGGAGCTGATGAGGATGATAACTATCAGCCCGATCCATACATATGTTTCCATCACCTGAATTTGCGGAATAAAATACAAAACCAACAACAAGGCGCCTAATAAAAAAGGAAGAATGACCTGTGCCGTGATGAAGAAAGGGTAATTGTTCTCATCCAACTTGTTAAAATAAACATTAGCTGAAAAAGCAATCCTCCTCGTCATCACAAATGCGGTTACCAATATCCCGAAAAATCCAACGATGGCCATCATAAGTAATTGGGAATCGTTAAAATACAACCAGATAAACAGGTGGGCAATACGTATTTTGAATATGATACCGATAATGATACCTGCAAACAGGTAGTTAAATGCATGCAATGTAACCCAGAGCAAATACAGCTTGATTTTATCGGCTTCTTCGGATAAAGAAGCATAAGCCATTAAAGATAACAGCCCTACGATAAAGGTCAGCAGTGGCCCTGTACCAAAAATAACTTTTACCGAATCGTGCGTCCAGTCGGTTTGTTTTACATGATAGATAATATGGCTGAAGTTAAAACTTATGTCGTAATCGAACATACCAGCAGCAAAAACAATAGAAAAGAGGTTCAAGTAGAAAATAAATAAGTAGGAGAGGACGAATGCGACCGTTGAATTGATCACGATAATCCAGAAGTTTTTTCTGCTCAGGCTGTTGTCTGGAATCATCTGACAAACTTATTAAAAAATGTTCGATGTTCGATATTCGGCTGTTCGATGGCTTGAACAATTCGGAAAGAAAGCCTCCCTCATACAGAGTATTCGCTTTCAAGCACAGTTTACGCGAAAATTCCGGTAAGAAAAAACCGGCCCCTCGATTTACGCGAAGCCGGTTGCATATCAAATCTCTTTTCTTTATTCTACCACTTTTGCTTTTAGCTGATCGCCATAGAGCTTATTTTCAAGCTTATGCTGAATCTCGGCAAAAGCATTTACGGTATATTCCACATCTTCCATTGTATGGACCGCTGTTGGAATAAGCCGTATCAGGATAATGCCTTTCGGAACAACAGGATACACTACTACCGTACAGAATATATTATAATTTTCCCTCAAATCATAGACCACATGAGATCCTTCTCCCACACTTCCATGTAAAATAACGGGAGTTACCGGCGAGCCACTCTCTCCCAAATCAAACCCTTGTTTTCGCAAACCACCCTGCAATGCATCAACGATTGTCCACAATTTTTCACGATGCTCCGGCTCTTCCCGTAACATTTTAAGTCTTTTTAACGAACCAACCACCATCGGCATAGGCAATGACTTGGCATAAACCTGCGATCTCATATTATACCTCAGGTATCTTATCACATTTTTATTAGACGCTATAAAGCCACCGATGCCCGCCATAGCTTTGGCAAACGTTCCAAAATAAAGATCCACTCCGTCCTGCACGCCAAAATGCTCATCGGTACCTGCTCCTGTGGGGCCCATAGTTCCAAAGCCATGTGCATCATCAATAAACAAACGGAAATTATACTTCTTTTTGAGTGCCACGATCTTATCCAACTTCCCCAAACCACCTGTCATTCCGTACACACCTTCGGTAATCACCAGGATACCTCCACCGGTTTTTTCAACTATCCTTGTAGCTCGACCTAACTCACGTTCAAGTTTTTCTACGTTGTTATGCGGGTATACAAACCTTTTACCAAAATGCAACCTCATACCGTCAATAATACATGCATGAGCTTCGGAGTCATATACAATGACATCTTTACGGTCTACCATAGCATTTATGATGGAAACCATTCCCTGGTAACCATAGTTGAGCAAGTAAGCAGATTCTCTGCCAACAAAAGCCGCCAATTCATCCTCGAGCTTCTCGTGCATACTTGTTTGTCCCGACATCATGCGGGCGCCCATTGGATATGCCAGACCCCATTCTTTAGCTGCCTCAGCATCTATTTTGCGAACTTCCGGGTGATTAGCCAGTCCCAAATAATTATTTATGCTCCACACCAACATTTCTTTTCCCTGAAAAATCATTTTATTCGAAATCTCTCCCTCCAGTTTTGGAAAGAGATAGTAGCCTTCGCCCTGATACGCATATTGGCTCAAAGGCCCCATACTCATATTACATTTATCAAATACATCCATAACGTTATAAGGTTAATTTTTCCTACAAAAGTATGGATTTTAATAATTTAGACGTATAAGAGGGATTCTAAATTGTGTCAGATGAAGTGCTTTTTCAATATTTTGGTTTGTATAGTTTTCATTCACAACAAATTCCGCTTTATAACAGAGAAATTAAAAAAAATAATTATTTATTTTTGTACTTCTTTCTTTAATCATACGCTGGCAAAATATTCACTCAAAAATTTCGTTTTGATCTTCAACAAATTGTTATAATTTTGCGCCATGTTAAGAAAGACTCGTTTTATTGTATTAGTTATTGGAATATTGATATTTAGCTTCGGTTGTAAAGGGTATAATAAACTTCTAAAAAGTGCCAATAACGATTTGAAATACGAAACTGGTATAGACCTGTACGAAAAGGGTGACTTTAATAAAGCGCTGCAATTCTTTGACGTGTTACGTGCCGTGTACAGAGGTACCGAGAGAGGAGAGAAGTTAACATACTATACGGCAAACAGTTATTTTCAGTTAAAAAATTATAACATTGCCAGTCATTATTACAAGCAATATACACAGATGTATCCTTCTTCGGATAAAGCCGAGGAAGCAGCTTATTTAAGTGCTTACTGCAATTACCTGAGTGCACCAAGGCCCAGCCTCGATCAAAGCAATACTTATTTGGCATTGAAAGAACTTCAGGCATATATTGACATGTTTCCGAATAGTTCACGGGTAGGCGAAGCAAATAAATTAATGGACGCACTGAGAAAAAAACTTGAAATAAAAATGTATAATATCGGTAAACTGTATTACCGGATGGAAGACTATCAGGCCGCAATAACAACTTTTGAAAACTTGATGGATGATTATCCCGATACCGAGTTTAAGGAAGAAATCCTGTATTATATTACCAAAGCATACTATGTGTATGCTGAAAAAAGTATCTACTCGAAAAAAGAAGAACGGTACGAAAAGACAGTTGAATCATACAACAACCTTACCTTTCTTTATCCGGAAAGCAAGTATATAAAGGAAGTTCAACCGATCAATAAAAACGCACGAAAGAAATTAAAAAATTAAAATAATTACTCAATGGACTACAAAAAAATCAAAACAGAAACAACAGCTGTAACCCGTCAGAAAGACCGGTTTTATGAACAAACAGGCAACATTTACGAAACGGTTGTTGTTTTAGCCAAAAGAGCAAACCAGGTTGGCCTGGAAATAAAACAGGAATTAGATCAAAAGATTGAGGAGTTTGCTCCGGCAACTGACAACCTGGAAGAGATTTTCGAAAACCGCGAACAAATTGAAATCGCCAAGTATTATGAAAATCTGCCTAAACCAACATTAATTGCCATTCACGAGTTTTTGAACGATAAGATCTACATCAGAAACCCACACAAAGAAAAAGGCAGCTTTTAGTCAGAGCGATGCTCAAAGGGAAAAAAATAATATTGGGTATCACAGGCAGCATTGCTGCCTACAAGATACCTTTTCTTATCCGGCTACTGAAAAAAGAAGGCGCAGAAGTTCAGGTAGTTACAACTCCCTTTGCCCTTGAATTTGTCACCCCTTTAACGTTATCCGCCTTATCGGAAAACCCTGTTCTCATTGATTTCTTCGATGAGGAAAACGGGAGCTGGCACAGCCATATTGAGCTTGGATTGTGGGCCGACCTGATCTTGGTAGCCCCTTTAACGGCGAATACAATGGCTAAAATGGCAACCGGTATTGCCGATAACCTATTGCTTACGGTTCTTTTATCGGCACGTTGTCCTGTTTACTTTGCTCCGGCAATGGACCTGGACATGTACCGGCATGCATCAACAAAAAGTAACCTACAAACGCTGCAGTCATTCGGATATCACCTGATTGAACCAGCGGAAGGAGAACTGGCAAGCGGGCTTAAAGGAGTTGGCCGACTGGAAGAGCCTGAGATTATTTTCTCCATCATCAAAGAGGCGTTGATTCCTCAATCTCCATTCGTAAAAAAAAGGATCCTGATTAGCGCAGGTCCGACACACGAACCAATCGACCCTGTCAGGTTTATTGGTAACCGGAGTTCCGGACTGATGGGCATAGAACTGGCCAAGGCTTTTGCTGCCAAAGGTGCTGATGTAAACCTCGTACTGGGCCCTTCGAGGTATTCAGTGGAAGATCCTTCAATAATTGTAAGCCATGTAACGACAGCAGCTGAAATGCACAAAAGCATTACTTCTTTGTACCATGATGCGGATATAACTGTCATGGCTGCGGCCGTTGCTGACTTTACACCTAAGGAAATCAAAAAAGAAAAAATCAAAAAAGAAGATGGGATCGAATCTATTGTGTTAACACAAACGACAGACATTCTCAAAGAACTGGGGGCAATGAAAGGGAGAGGCCGGATTCTTGTAGGGTTTGCCTTAGAGACGGAAAATGAAACCCAAAACGCACTGAAAAAACTACAGGATAAAAATCTTGATCTTATTGTACTGAATTCGCTTAAAGACAAAGGAGCAGGCTTCGAGCACGAAACAAATAAAGTAACTTTACTAGCTCATAATGGAAAAAAGATACAAATTCCTTTGAAACCCAAATCAGAAATTGCCCAAGATATCGTTACCTATATTGAAGAACACTTAATTTCCGAATAATGCTGAAAAAGATCCTGGTACTCTTAGTGGTAATTGTAATGGCTAAAAATGTGGCAGCTCAGGAGTTTTTATGCAATGTACAGATCCAAAGCCCTCAGATACAGGGAGTCGATAAAAGCGTTTTTGATGCACTCAGGACCTCCATTTTCGAATTCATGAACAACAGAAACTGGAGTGACTATAACTTTAAGATGGAGGAGCGTATTGAATGTACGATGATCATCACCATCACGGAAGCCATTTCAACCAATGAGTTCAAAGCTAAAATCAACCTCGTTCTGCAGCGCCCCATTTACAGTACCGACTATAATTCGGTGGTTATAAATTATGTTGATAACGATGTACACTTCTGGTACACACCCTATCAACCGATGGATTTTTCGGACAACACATACACAAGCAACCTTACTTCTATCCTTGGCTTTTATGCCTATTTAATGCTTGGACTTGATTTTGACACATTCTCGCTTCAGGGAGGAACAACGTTTTACGAGAAAGCCATGGCCGTTGCCACAACAGCGCAGAGTGGCAGTGAATCCGGTTGGCGTCCTTTTGAAGGCCCGAAAAACAGGTACCAGCTTATCGAAGGGCTTATGAATAGTTCGTACAGCCAGATCAGAACATTTCTGTATGAATATCACCGGAAAGGACTCGATCTGATGTCGAAAGACAAAACGGCTGGCAGAGAAACTATTTCCAAAACTCTCGAAAATCTGAAACTTGTATATGACAAACGACCCGGTTTGTATGTGTTGCAGGTGATGGTTGAGGCCAAACGCGATGAGATCGTGAACATATTCAAAGAAGCCAGCCCGGCTGAAAAAACAAACATGATCACTATCATGAAAGAGGTGGATCCTGCTAACGGATCAAGATATCTCGAGGTAAACAACTAATACGTGCATTTCTTTTCTAAATTTGTTACTTCAACAACGTATCAATCCTTATGATAAAATCTTTGTCAATACAGAACTATGCATTGATAGATAAGATTGAGATTGAATTTCATCACGGATTCTCTGTCATTACAGGGGAAACAGGTGCAGGTAAGTCTATTTTGCTTGGCGCATTGGGGTTAATTCTGGGTAACCGTGCCGAGTTGAGCATCATAAAAGACAAAAGCAAAAAATGTGTTGTTGAAGGAGAATTTCTGCTTGACAAAATAGATCTGGAGCTTTTTTTTACTGAAAATGATCTTGATTACGGTCGGCTTGCAATCCTCAGAAGAGAGATCAACAGCTCGGGTAAATCCAGAGCTTTTATCAACGACAGCCCTGTTAACCTAAACCTCTTGAAAGAGTTGGGCGAACAACTCGTAAATGTCCATTCACAGCATCAGACCCTCAAATTGGGTAAGTTTGAGTTTCAATTAAATGTGCTTGACGCCTTCATTAACAACCCCGTGTTACTGGAGGAATATCAGCATATGTATGGAACTTTCAGAAAAGCGGAAAAGCAATTGCATAATCTGATCCTACAGAACGAACAATTAAAAACTGATGAAGATTATATTCGGTTTCAACTATCTGAATTTGAGAGCGTTAATTTAGACAAGCAGGCATTTGAATATCTGGCAGACAGGGAACAGTTACTGAGTCATTCTGAAGAAATTGCCTCCGGCATCATGCAATGCAAAGAGTTGCTCGATGAAGGTGATACAAATGCCGTACAACTAGTGCGCGAGGTTGTACATATGATGAACAAACTTTCCGGATACCACACACCTATTAAATCACTGGCCGAAAGACTTGCATCACTTGAAATAGAATTGAATGATATCTCATCGGAAATTAGCGCATTAAGTAGCGAGGTTGAATTCAACCCCGGGGAACTTGAAGAAATCAAAAGCAAGCTCGACATGTACTATCATTTACAGCAAAAACACCATACACAGTCTGTTGATGAACTAAAAGAACTAAAAGACAAGTTCTCTAACCAATTGACATCCATCGAGTCGTTCGAAGATGAAATTCAGAAGTTAAGAAAAAAAGTATCCAAATATGCAAAGCAGTTGACGGATTTAACCCAACAACTTCATGCAGAAAGAGTACATTATGCTGGTATATTTTCGACAGAAGTAAAGTCTATATTAGAGCAGCTGGGGATGAAAAACGCCCGATTCTTTGCCGAAGTAAGCAATCTGGACGAATTCAATTACTCAGGAAGCGATAAAGTAGAGTTTCTTTTCACTGCCAACAAAGGGGGTACGCCAGAACAGATAGCCAAAGTGGCAAGTGGTGGCGAACTGTCCAGGCTGATGCTGGCTGTAAAATCCTTGATCAATCAAAGAAATGTACTACCAACTGTTATTTTTGATGAGATTGATGCCGGTGTATCGGGCGAAATTGCAGGAAAAGTGGGAACTATTCTGAAGAACATGTCGGAAAATCATCAGGTACTGGCAATCACACATTTACCTCAGATCGCATCCAAAGCCGGGCATCATTATCATGTAGTCAAAACCGAAGAGGCAGAAACTGCCCACACAAAAATTGACTTGCTTGATGATGAGGGCAGGGTAGAGGCTATTGCCCGCATGCTGAGTGATGAAAAAGTAACGGAAACCACCGTGAAGGCAGCCCAGGAACTTCTTGAGTAACCTTCTCTATTCCAGTGACTAGTGCGTACCCTTAATTGATTGATATTATTATTTTATCTTTGCCAACCAATTACATTAATCAAACTACTTATACATAAATTGTCATGGCATACAATCTATTGAAAGGAAAGAAAGGAATAATATTTGGCGCCCTTGATCCTAAGTCGATCGCATGGAAAGTTGCTGTAAAAGCTCATGAAGAGGGTGCTTTTTTCACATTGAGTAATACTCCGACAGCTAAGCGGTTCGGGCAAATTGACGAACTGGCCCGAATCACTAATTCCGAAGTCATACTGGCCGATGCTACCAATCTGGACGATCTGAACAATGTATTTACAAAATCAATGGAGATACTGGGAGGCAAAGTAGATTTCGTACTTCATTCCATTGGTATGTCGCTCAACGTTAGAAAGAAAAAAGTTTATAACGACCTCGACTACAATTACTTAATGAAGACACTCGATATCTCAGCGATATCTTTTCATAAACTTTTACAGGTAGCTTATAAACTGGATGCCATTAATAACTGGGGATCAGTGCTGGCTTTGTCATACGTTGCATCCCAAAGAACTCATTACGGATACAATGATATGGCAGATGCCAAAGCGCTCCTGGAGTCAATAGCCCGCAGTTTCGGGTATATATACGGGCGAGAACGCAAGATCAGGGTAAACACTGTTTCGCAATCGCCGACTTTAACTACGGCCGGGGCAGGTGTAAAAGGAGTGGAAGGATTGCTTGACTTTACTAACCGTATGTCGCCACTGGGCAATGCCGATGCTGATGAATGTGCCAATTATTGCATTGTCATGTTTTCCGACCTCACTAAAAAAGTGACCATGCAGAACCTTTTCCACGACGGAGGATTCTCAAGCATGGGTATGAGTTTGCGTGCTATGAAGACCTACAATAAAGGCCTGGATATTCCCATTGATATAGATTAAGATATAAATTCCCAATAAGAAGAAACCCGCTAAACTATGCAGAATTTAGCGGGTTGCTTTTTATCTTACCGGAAAGATCAAACACCCAAATCTTTGATAATACTTTCGATCTTGTTGTCTAATTCTTTATCTATAAGTTCATAGTCTTCCATATTTTTCAGCGGAGACTTTACTCCGAAGTAAAACTTGATCTTCGGTTCAGTACCCGAAGGCCGCACACTTATCTTGCTACCATCTTCGGTGAAAAACTGTAATACATTGGAACGGGGAAGCAATATCTGCTTTTCCTCACCCGTAAGTAGGTTTTTTTCTTTGCCTGTCAGATAATCTTTCAACAGCACAACCCTCGATCCGTTGAAATGCACAGGTGTTTTACTTCTGAAATTGTCCATCATCTGCTGAATCTCTTCTGCTCCTTCTTTTCCTTTTCGTACTACGGAGATTAGTTTTTCCTTATAAAACCCGAACTCCCTGTATATCTGCTTTAACAGATCGTGCATGCCCAGGCCCTTATCCTCCGCCCATGCAGCTACCTCGGCCAGCATGGCACAGGAGATCACAGCATCCTTATCGCGAACAAAATCGCCTACCAGATATCCGTAGCTTTCCTCGCCTCCTCCGATAAACTGTTTTTTACCTTCCAGTTCTCGGATAACGTGGACAATATATTTAAACCCGGTAAGTACATCGAAATGTTCCACCCCGTATTTATTTGCTATATCGGCAAGCAATTCCGTAGTTACAATCGTTTTAACTATATATTCTCTTCCCTTGAGTTTGCCAAGCTCATGCCATTTTTCCAGCAGGTAATAAATCAGTAGTGTGGCTGCCTGGTTACCGTTCAGCAAGATCAGTTTTCCGTCCTTTCGAACGGCAATTCCCACGCGGTCGGCATCAGGGTCGGTAGCCATAACCAGATCAGCGCCAATCTTATCGGCCAGCTTCATGGCCATTTCCAATGCAGCAGGCTCTTCCGGGTTTGGAGAAGTTACTGTCGGGAAACTACCATCGGGAACAGCTTGCTCCTCAACAATGTGAACATTCGCAAAACCGAAAGCTTCTAAAGCTTCAGGTACCAGTCTGGTTCCTGTTCCATGGATTGGTGTATAAACGATCTTCAAATCTTTTTGCCTTTGAATAACCTCAGGTGATAATGATAAAGACGCAACATGCTTAAGGTATACACGGTCCACTTTCTCACCAATCAGCTCAATCAATAAAGGGTTACTTTCAAATTTTACCGCTGCCATATCTTTTATCCGCTGCACCTCTTCGATCACATTCTTGTCGTGCGGGCTGATCAACTGACCACCGTCATCCCAGTATGCTTTATAGCCGTTATATTCTTTAGGGTTGTGTGATGCGGTGATTACGATACCTCCCTGGCACCTGAAATACCTGATAGCAAACGAAAGTTCCGGCGTAGGTCGCAGGTCGTCAAACAAATATACTTTGATGCCGTTGGCAGAAAAAACATCTGCTGTTACCTGGGCAAAATACCTGCTGTTATTTCGCGAATCGTGCGCAATGGCCACTTTGAGCTGTTTCACATCAGGAAAATTCTTTTTCAGGTAATTGGCAAACCCCTGGGTTGCCGCCCCAACGGTATATTTATTCATCCGGTTGGAGCCTGCTCCCATTATACCGCGCAAACCTCCTGTGCCAAACTCCAAATCTCTGTAAAATGATTCGATAAGTGCCTGCGGGTCGTTTTCCATCATATGCCTGATGGAGGCTTTGGTTTCTTCATCATAGGCTCCGTTCAGCCATTCCTGCGCTTTTCTCAGGATATTCTCATCCACTTTAGTCATTTGATTCTGTATCTTTTAATTGATTGATTAATTTCCATAAACTTGTCTTCCACTCCGGAATAGCAAGGCCGTAGTCTCTTTTAATTTTTGCGGTATCAAGCACACTGTAAGCCGGACGCTTTGCCTTTGTGGGATACTCGCTGGTATTTACCGGTTTTACGTCACAGGGTAAGCCCGCCATCTTTACAATTTGTTTGGCAAAGATAAACCAGCTAATAATTCCTCCGTTGCTGTAATGATAAATTTCATTTCTCATATTCCGGTTATCTGCTTTTATGATCTGCAGAATAGCTCTTGCCAGGTCTTCGGCAAATGTTGGGGAACCAAACTGGTCATCCACAACACTCAGTTCGCTTTTTTCGGCGGCAAGTTTCAGCATTGTCTTCACGAAATTCTTTCCGAACTTAGAACACAACCATGCAGTCCTGATGATCACAGCATCAGCCGAATTCTTTAAAACAGCCTGCTCTCCCTGTAATTTCGATGAACCATAAACGGATTGTGGCGATACGCGGTCGTCTTCTTTGTAAGGTTTTGTAGTCTGACCGTCAAATACGTAATCCGTCGAGATATGTACGAAACGTACTTGATTTGCTGTACATTCCTTTGCCAGATTCTCTACAGCGTCTGAATTCAGCAGGAATGCTTTCTCCGGTTTGTCTTCGGCCTGGTCAACAGCCGTATAACCGGCGCAATTCACACAATAATCAAGATCGTTATTTTTAAAAAACGTATGCACCGCCGGGAAATCTGTCAGATCCAGTTCTTCCATATCGATAAATGCAAACCGGAACTCCGGATAATCATTTGCCAGTGAACGAAACTCCGAGCCTAACTGGCCTTTACTTCCTGTAACTAATATATTCATCATGAACTGCTGAGCAACTGGTCAAAATAAACAATAGTTTTTTTCAAACCTTCTTCAAGTCTGATCTCAGGTTCCCATCCAAGCTGCTTTTTTGCCAATGAAATGTCGGGCTGTCTCTGCATCGGATCGTCGGATGGGAGGGGGTTGAAGATGAGTTGTGAATTGCTCCCGGTTAATTCAATCACCTTATTGGCCAATTCCATTATGGTAAACTCATCCGGATTTCCGAGGTTTACAGGACCTATAAAATCATCTTCGGTATTCATCAGCAGTAACAACGCATCAACCAGGTCATCTACGTACTGAAAACTACGTGTTTGTTGCCCGTCACCAAAAATAGTGATGTCTTCACCATTCAACGCCTGAACAATGAAATTGGAAACTACACGTCCATCGTGCGGGTGCATACGCGGACCGTATGTATTGAAAATTCGGGCAATTTTTATCCGTACATCGTTTTGCCGGTGATAGTTTATAAATAATGTTTCGGCCACCCGTTTTCCTTCATCGTAGCAGGCTCTTTCGCCGATCGGATTCACGTGCCCCCAGTAATCTTCCGTTTGAGGATGTATCTTCGGATCACCGTAAACTTCGCTGGTAGATGCCTGCAACACCTTTGCCTTTATCCGCTTGGCCAGTCCCAGCATATTGATGGCACCCATTACGGAAGTTTTTACCGTTTTGATGGCATTATACTGGTAGTGGATAGGGGAGGCCGGGCAAGCCAGGTTATAGATTTCATCCACTTCGATAAAAAACGGCATGGTAACATCGTGCCGGATAACCTCAAAATAGGGGTTGTCCATCAGGTGAACGATGTTTTTTTTGCTGCCTGTGAAATAATTATCCAGCGAAACCACTTCGTGCCCCGCTTCCAGCAATCGTTCGCACAGATGCGAGCCTATAAAACCAGCGCCACCTGTTACAAGTATTTTTTTCATAAATTATATTGTCTGTTCGTATCCAAGCATTCGTAAAATTCTCCTAATCTACCCGGCTTTATTACCTGTGCCAATCCCGAAGTAGTCAAAACCAAGTTCTTTCATTTCGCCGGCATCATAAACATTCCGGCCGTCAAATACAACCCGGTTTCTCATCAGATCTCTGACCCGTACAAAATTTGGGAATTTAAATTCCGGCCACTCGGTTATAAGGAACAATCCGTCAACGTCCTGCAAGGCATCATACTGATCAGTTGCATACGCTACTTTGTCCCCGATGATTCTTTGCGCTTCATTCATAGCCACGGGGTCATAAGCTTTCACATTAGCCCCTGCACTTACTAAGTTATCAATTATTACCAACGAAGGCGCTTCGCGCATATCATCGGTTTGTGGTTTGAACGAAAGCCCCCACACGGCAAATGTCTTTCCTTTAAGGTCATTATCGAAATACTTCTGCGCCTTCCGGAAAAGTACCGACTTCTGTAATTCATTTACATCTTCAACGGCTTGCAGCACCGACATCTCGTACCCGAACTCTCTGGCTGTATTAATCAGTGCTTTTACATCTTTCGGAAAGCAGGAGCCACCATAGCCCGTTCCGGGATAGATGAAGTATTTTCCGATTCTTCTGTCGGAACCTATGCCTTTCCGCACCATATTGATGTCGGCGCCAACTATTTCACTTAGGTTAGCCATATCGTTCATAAAACTGATCTTGGTTGCCAGCATGGCATTGGCGGCATATTTGGTCATTTCGGCAGATACCACATCCATAAAAATAATGGGATGGCCATTCATGGTAAACGGTTTGTATAAGCGTTCCATAAGTTTTCTGGCCCTGTCAGAATCAACACCCACAACAATCCGGTCAGGTTTCAGAAAGTCTTCCACGGCTGCACCTTCTTTTAAAAACTCAGGATTCGAGGCCACATCAAATTCAATGTTAGCTCCTCGTTTATCCAAGGTATCCTTAATCACCGCCCTGACTTTTTCCGCTGTCCCCACCGGCACTGTACTTTTGGTAACTATCAACACATAATCGTTCATGTGTGTGCCAATTTCGCGGGCCACATCAAGAACATATTTCAAGTCAGCACTTCCATCTTCATCGGGCGGCGTACCCACTGCCCCAAAAACAACCTGAGCCCCTTCAAGACTTTCAGAGAGAATGGCACTGAAATGTAACCTGCCCTTCTCCATATTTCGCTGTACCATCTTTTCAAGACCCGGTTCATAAATGGGAATAATCCCTTTTTTCAGCTTTTCTATTTTATTTTCGTCAATATCAACACAGGTTACATCAATCCCAACTTCCGAAAAGCAGGCACCCGTAACCAGTCCGACATAACCTGTTCCTACAATAACTATCTTCATTTAATATATTTTCTTCAAATTAAACCCCTTAATAAAACCCCAAACTCAAAACCCCTAACTCACAACTCATAACCCATAACTCATAAC
>DGOT01000063.1 GCA_002389465.1 Bacteroidales bacterium UBA4459
GTCATCGGGGTTGCCTCTTCTTCAATTATCAACTGCCCTGCAATTTCGGCCGTATCAAAAGGGATGTCGTCAATATAACTCTCGTCTTCTAATACATACGTTTTCCTTAACTCACGGTCGCAGCAAATATCACTGGCAATAACTTCCGTATTGAACGGGATGTCATCTATGTAAGCTTCTTCTTCGAAGGTGAAATTTGCCAGGCTCCTCTCAAACGAAGCTTCCATGGCAATATCATGCGTGTTAAAAGGAATATCATCAATATATCCCTCTTCGCTGTTCTCAATTTGCGCCATGCTGATGATCGAAATAAACATGGTGGCAAGGATTGTCGCTGTGATCAATTTTATCGTTGTTTTCATTTTATTATTTGTTTTTAATGGTTATCTGTCAGCAAAACTATAGTGAATTAGCTCTGCTGTAAACACAAATTCGGCGAACAGTCACAGTTTATCGGTAAGTGCCATTTTTTTTTCTTTAAACTGGAATCGAGTACCCGGTCGATGTGCTATCGTAGCATAGTTTTTGCAGGAAACGGTAACAAACAACACAATATGAAAAAGAGTCTCTCCCTGTTTTGGTATTTCCTGACTGTTCTGCTTTTTCTGTCGCAGTGGTTGCCGGCACAAAAGGTATACTCCACCGATAGCCGCTACGATGCTGATGTTACCATTTACGTAACTGACAGTAAATACGATGCTGACCTGCTAGTTTATAAGGTCTCGAGCCAGTACGAGGCCGACGGAAATGAAGGCTTATGGTTTTTTACCGAGAGTAAGTACGATGCTGATAAAAAAGTGTATTTCACCACATCAAAATATGATGCCGACCTGTTGATCTACTTTGTTGACAGCAAATATGAAGCCGGCTGGAGAAACCGCGAACGAATCTATCTAATGTATTGATGTATAAAAAAAACAGGCAGACAAGAATGTCCACCTGCTGCTTGCTTTGTACACTTTCAAACCACGGCCCCTAACAGCTTGCCAATTGTTTTAGCCTGGCCTGAAAAGCCTTTGGTCAAATTATAATGCCCACTCATAAGAGTAAAGCAACACAGCTTTGTGGAAATTGAAAATACTTAATTGATCGTCCCTGATGATCTAAACCCCAGTGGGGGCTTAATCTTGTTGCGGCAAATATACAATGGAATTTTAATTTTACAATACCCCGGTAATTAAAAAGCTAACAATTTCAAGTTAATAACAATGAGAGCCGGCCCATTTTTTGGCTGGTATTCACTGGCTTTCAAAATATTCTTTTAATTTCGCAAGATATTATTCGCTTATTATATCATTATTTTATAAAAGAAATTATATTCCAACTATTACCTAATCATTAAATTTTATTGTATGAAAAGAATCGCATTATTTATTGTATTTATTGCCCTTATATCAGGCCTTAAGCTTAAGGCTGATGAGGGCATGTGGCTTCCCATGTACATTGAGAGGCTGAACTACACCGACATGCAAAAACTCGGTTTGCAACTAACTCCCGAAGAGATTTACAGTGTAAATCATTCCAGTTTGAAAGACGCCATTGTCGGTTTATCCAACAGTCCGAATCCGGAAGGTTACTTCTGTACGGCTGAGATCGTATCAACACAGGGTTTGTTATTCACCAACCACCATTGCGGTTTTGATGCAGTGCAGAAACACAGTTCTGTTGAACATGATTACCTGGCCGACGGTTTCTGGGCCATGAGCCGTGCCGAAGAATTGCCCAATGAAGGTCTTACTGCATCTATTATGATCCGAATGGAAAACGTTACGGACAGTATCATTCCGCAATTAAATGATACTATGAGCACATCCGAAAGAAGTGAAGTTGCCGGAAAGATCATTAAACGACTAAAAAAGGCCAACAACGAAGACGGAAAATATAATGTTGTAATCAAAAGCTTTTTCCATGGCAATGAATACTACATGTTTATTTACCAGGTATATAAAGATGTACGGTTGGTAGGGGCTCCGCCATCTGCCATTGGAAAATTCGGAGGTGACACGGATAACTGGATGTGGCCACGGCATACCGGAGATTTCACCGTCTTTCGTATTTACACAGCTCCCGACGGCTCTCCTGCCGAATATGCTGAAGAGAACGTTCCGTTAAAACCAAAATATTATCTTCCTATTTCGCTTGACGGTGTTGAAAAAGACGACTTTACGATGATCTGGGGATTTCCCGGAGGTACGGAAAGGACGCTCACATCCAGCGGTGTTCAATACAACCTTGATAATTATTATCCGCCGATCATCGAAGGACTGGGAGCCAAACTGGATGTCTGGAGAACCCATATGGACGAGGATAAGGAAGTACGTATTAAATATGCTTCCAGTTATGCCGGTATAGCCAATGGCTGGAAATACTTTATCGGTCAGGCTAAAGGCATCCGCGACTTAGACGTGGTAGGTGAGAAAAAAGCATTTGAAGGACAGTTTACTGCCTGGGTAAATCTTGACGAAGAAAGAAAAGACAGGTACGACTCGGTGCTTACAACCATTGATGATATTTATAAAGACAGGGCTCCGGGTGTTGTACCGCTTATTTATGCAAGCCTCGCAGGTATTGGCGGAGCCGGTATTGTGGACTATGCCAGCGAATTTAACGGCTTGCAGGCACTGCTGCAACAGCAAAAAGAAGAGAAGGATAAAAGTAAAAAAGCCAAGAAACAGGAACAAATCGATAAGGCTGTCGCCGGTTTAAAAGAGTCTGCTGCCAAACACTTCAAAAACTACGATTTGGCCACCGACGAAGAGGTGCTGGCAGTGATGACACAACTTTATCTTGATAAACTTCCTGCGAATCTGCATCCGGAATACCTGACGAAACTGATAGAAAAAAATGACAACGATATGTATGCTTTGTCAGCTTACATTTTTGAAAACTCCTTCATGTCGGACCAGAATAAAGTAATTTCTTTTCTGGATGATCCGAGTTTAAAAGTTCTGGATAAAGATCCTGCTTATCAGCTGATGCAGGGGTTTATGCAAAAGATGATGGAAGCCCAGGCCAATTATAAAAGGCATAGTAATGAGATGAAAAAAGCCGAACGTCTATGGGTTGAGGGTATCCGGAAAATGCAACCGGACAAGACTTTTTACCCTGATGCCAATTCTACCATGCGCTTCACCTACGGTACCGTACAAGATTATGATCCGAAAGATGCCATACACTACGATTATGTTACACATCTGAGTGGTGTGATGCAAAAAGAAGACCCGGAAAATGATGAATTTATTGTTCCGGCAAAACTGAAAGAACTGTACGAGACAAAAGATTATGGTCCCTACGCCAATGAAGACGGCCGTATGGTTGTTTGCTTTTTAACCAATAACGACATTACCGGCGGTAATTCCGGCTCTCCGGTTATTAATGCTAAAGGCGAGCTTATTGGTCTCGCTTTTGACGGTAACTGGGAAGCCATGAGCAGCGACATTGCCTTTGCCCCCAAATTGCAGCGCACTATTGTTGTGGATGCCAGATATGTGTTGTTCATCATTGATAAATTTGCCGGAGCAGGCAACATCGTTGATGAACTCACTATTCATAAAACCCTGCCGCAACCTGTCAGGAGTGAGATTCCGGAGCCTGTGGCACCTGTGCTAAGCGAATAATAAAAGGTAACAAGAAGGAACTGTGATAAAGGGGGCGAAAGTCCCCTTTTTTGTTGCTTACCTACAAATTTAAAATCGCCCGGATAATCAAAAACAGGCCAAAGGCAACAAGGCCAACTCCGGCAATTTTGTTTATCAGAAAAAGGAACCTTGCTGTAAGTAACCTCTTGAAGCGCGAGGCCATAAATACTTTGAGCATATCCGTACTGAAAATGACACCCAGTGC
>DGOT01000167.1:0-1396 GCA_002389465.1 Bacteroidales bacterium UBA4459
GGAATCGCGGGAGATCTCGAGCAACATGACCTATATCGATTTCTCCAGCAGCAATCAATTCATGGACGAGTTCACATCAGCCCTGTTTCTGCCGCACACGAACATCGATGCTTTCCCAAGTGTCAAGTTAAAAAAAAGTGAGCATACATGGTAGGTTTACTTTAGAAATAGTATTTTACTGATGCATATGTTCTGCAGTCGTTTATTTTCTCTCCGAATTCAGTATAGTCTTTTCCCAAAAGAAATGTAGTTCTTAGTTCAAATTCCAGGTTGGTTATTGGCGTGTATATTATCTGGGGCATGATTGAACCGCTTTTATCATTCATATTGTAAAGACAGGTAACAGAAGGCGTAAAATACAGAATGTCAAAGGGTTCTTTTTGCGATACCTTCAGATAGAGATAATCTTTCATTACGGTTTGTTTGTTATAATACCGACTTCCATATTGCCTGCTCTTAGAAATCTTTGCCATGCTTTGGTTGTTTCTGTACTCCTGGTATCCGTCTTCAATAAGGGTAAAGTAATCTTCCATCTCATCTGAAGTATAACCCTGCCCGTCCCTGTAATATTCGAAAATATACGTTGTATCATAACTTGTAAGATAGCGGATACCAAGCAGATAACTTTTTGCGTCGTATTTTTTTTCAGTCAGATTCCCCTGTTGATCCGTTATATGTTTTACATAATCGGGAACAATGGCCGCTTCACCGTGGATTTCAAAATTTACAGTAATATTTTTTGAAAAATCGACTCCAAATTTATCTTCACCTTCTTCTCCAGATAGAAACATGATGTCAAAATCCGTGTCAAAAGCAAAAAAATAAATCTTACCTCCCCAGACAGTCTCCCTTTCCGTACCCCAATCGTCGTTAATATCTTTTGATACCGGAAGAATTACAGGTGTTAAAGCTATAGTCTTCAGAACACCATCCATACTCTTTATAAAATCACCAGTGGCAACATAATATCCTTCCAGGGTTGCATCAGGATCTTCGAGGTTTTTCAGGCGACTGAAAAAAGCAACCGGGTTCCAGGCATACCCCTTGCCCCACTTCAACACTTTTTTGCCGACATCTAATGTTACAGACGGACTTGGAAGCAAAGACACATAAGCTTCTTCAGTTTGCCGGTCATGTTCCCAGTTGTCATCATCATTGTAGGAAAGATCTTCATTAAGGCGGGCGTAAAGTTTTACTATGCTAATCTGGTAACTCCCTTCAACCTTGAGATTGAAATCGGTTTGAAAAAGAGTATCATCATCCTTGCCGTCCGGATATCTCTGATGAAAAACGAGGCTATCCTTATCGAGTCTCTTTATCATTTCAGATATTTTAAATTCGGTCTTGAATGAATACGGTTTTTTTTCAACTTCAGGAATTTCAAAATCAAGATCAA
>DGOT01000167.1:1454-2925 GCA_002389465.1 Bacteroidales bacterium UBA4459
AAAAAAACACAATCTACAAAGAGACAACTGCATTACTGCCTGAGCCCTTCCACTTTTGACATGTAATTTAAAGTAAAAACTTCGTCAGGAAGATCTTTTTCTTTCATTTTTGCAAAAATCATAATCGATTTATACCCTTGATAAAGAGGGCTGTCTGTCTCGATTACGGCAGGACGAACAATACCACCGCCAAAATCTTTGATCTTTTTAAAATATAGAGTTTTAATAAGCATTCCTGATGAAGCGAAACATTCTGTTTTGTCCGGAAGTAGTCTTTTACCATAAACCCACATCTTTACTCTGTCATAGGCAACGGCATTTGTCTTTGCTTTAAGATGAAGGATGTATCCTTCGTCTATCGCTTCAACCTTTTCACAGTTGTATTCCGCACTGTAATCAAGGCGCATTATATCCGAATTGTTGAATACGCCGCCTGTCACGGACTGAAGACTGGTTATGCGTATCGGTTTTCCGACATTAGGGATGTAAAGCCACATGTTTTCCCCGATCCGCAGGGTGCTTCTCCCTTTTTCACTGGCTGGAGACAAAAAAACAGATGCCATCTTCTCCTTGCCCTTTTTGACAGCGTACATGACAAACTCTTTTTTTGAGCCGTCCGGCTCAATATTTATCAGCTTCCTGTACAGTTCATAACTTTCCGGGTTGAGGTTACGATCAACCCTTTTAAGCATTTCATTCCCGTCAAAAGCAAACGCCGGTGCAGCTATGCACAGACACATAAACACTACCAGTAATATTTTCTTCATAATATACCTCTTAATTAATGAATTTCATTTTAATGCTTCGGGTTTCATTCCTATACATGCCCTAGCGCGTCAACCGGTTCCATCTTTGAAGCTTTGTATGCAGGTTGCAGAGTGGCAAAAACCGAGATCAGTAATACTATTGATGTCACCCAGGCCAGCTCTGAGAGGCTGATTGTCGGAGACAATAAATAAATGGTATTACGGCCAAAAGCAAACGGGATCTTGTAAATGTTTAGAAAATAAATACCGACAATTCCGACAATGTTACCGGCCAGGGTACTGATAAGTCCAAGAGATAATCCTTCTGCAAGAAAAAGGCCCATAATTTTACCGGGCGCAGTTCCTATGGCTGACATTGTTCCGATTTCCCTGACCCTTTCGTAAACAGACATCATCATAACATTTAAAACGCTTATAAGGACAATAGCGATCATAATCAATTTCATGCTTATGGTCATGAAATCGATCATTCTTGCTATGTTTGCAAAAGGAGAAAGTTTTTCCCAAGTATGTATTTCAAAGGCGAGTTTCCCATTTTTATTCTTAAACTCTGTCAGGGCAGATTCAATGTCTGTGTAAACATCGTCGAGTTTATCAAATTTTTTAATTCGCAGGGCAATTTCTATAATTTCAGGCTTTTCCATTCGAAGCAGAGAGCGAGCATCCTCTATATGCATATACCCTTCCTTGCCCTGGGGACCGAC
>DGOT01000205.1 GCA_002389465.1 Bacteroidales bacterium UBA4459
CGCATCAAAGCGGCTTTTTTTATGCCTTTTCTTCGGCAGAAAAATAATCATGAACAACACGTGCTTTGGCTTTGCCCACTGCCACAGCTAAATCATCAAAAGACGCTTTTTTAATGTTCTTCACCGATTTGAATTTCCATAAAAGCTTTTGCGCGGTCGCAAACCCCACTCCTTTGACAGACGTCAACTCGGATTTTATAGTACCCTTTTCCAAACGCAACCTGTGATGTGTGATGCCAAAACGATGAGCCTCATCGCGCAAATACTGTATTACTTTCAGCGATTCCGATTTTTTATCGAGGTACAGCGGTAACGGATCATGGGGGAAATAAAGCTCTTCCAGCCGCTTGGCAATCCCTATGAGGGTTATTTTACCATATAAACCCAGTTTTTCCAGGCTCTTCGCCGCCGCATTCAACTGTCCCTTTCCCCCATCCACAACAATTAACTGGGGCAGCGATTTTTTCTCTTTCAGCAGGCGGCTGTACCTTCGATAAATTACTTCTTCCATCGAAGCATAATCATCGGGGCCGGTAACGGTTTTTATGTTGTAGTGCCGGTACCCCTGCTTGTTGGGCCTGGCGTCAACAAACTGAACCATGGCAGCTACCGGATAATCGCCCTGGAAATTTGAATTGTCGAAACACTCAATTTGTGCCGGCAACTCATGCATTCTGAGGTCTTTTTTCAGTGTTTCCAATATCCGTTTCCTGTGCCTGTCGGGATCTGTCAGCTCTTTATGTTTCTCCCTTTCCATCTTAAGATACAAAGCGTTCCGCCGACTTAAATCCAGCAATTGTTTTCTGTCGCCCCGCCGGGGAACCGTTATTTTAAGTCCCTTCAGATCATATCCCGGGTCAACAGGCAATATGATTTCGTCGGCCGTTGAATGAAATCTGTTACGGAAATCTGTGAGCGCGTACAACAACAGTTCTTCTTCCGTCTCGTCCAGCTTTTTCTTCAGCTCTACCGTATGTGCCTGCACAATAGCCCCTTTGATCACACGTAAATAATTGGCATAAGCCACATTTTCTTCATTGATAAGGGTGAGCACGTCCACGTTCTCAATGCGCGGGTTAACAATAGTTGATTTGCTTTTGTAATTTTCAAGTATCCCGATCTTTTCCTTTAAAAGCTGTGCCTTCTCAAAGTTCATTTCTTCGGCTGCTTTATGCATTAATAGGCGCAGCCCCGCAATCACCTGGCTAATATTTCCTTTAATAATCGACCGTATCTGATCGATAACAGCATCGTACTCTTCTTCGCTTTGTTTACCAACGCAGGGTGCGAGGCAATTGCCAATATGATACTCCAGACATACCTTGAATTTTCCGGCATCAATATTTTTCTTTGTCAGCCGAAGAGCGCATGTACGCACCGGGTACAACTGGCGGATCATGTCCAGCATCGTTCTCATCAGTTTTACGGAAGCATACGGGCCATAATACTCTGAACCGTCTTTAACCAGATTCCGGGTAGGAAAAACCCTTGGAAAGGGTTCCTTTTTTATACACAGCCACGGGAATGTCTTATCATCTTTTAACTGAACATTGTAGCGGGGCTGGTACTTTTTGATCAGGTTATTTTCCAGAAACAAAGCATCCCGTTCCGTGTCGGTGACGACAAACTCAATATCCGCGATCTTTTTAACCAGCAGCTTGAGTTTACCCGAGACATGTTTTTTTGTGAAATAGCTGGCTACCCGCTTCTTCAGATTCTTTGCTTTACCCACATATATCACTTTACCGCTGCTGTCGAGATACCGGTACACCCCCGGCCCAGAAGGCAGCGAACGTATGAGGTTTTGTAAACCGTTATGTTCTTTTGTCTCTTTCAAAGTGAATGGATACGATCTTTTTGCAAAGGTAGTAATCCTAAGTGTTTTCCGAATGCTCTATGAATCCGGTCAACTCTTCAAATTGCTGCCACGAAAGTTGCTCAGCCCTCAAATCGAGATACGGATGTGATACATCTCCTTCTGTCAGCTGTTTTAACGCATTACGTAATGTTTTTCGCCGCTGGTTGAAGGCCGCTTTTACCACCCTTACAAACAAAGACTCGTCGCAAGACAGTTTATCTGTGTCATTACGTTTCAACCGGATTACAGCCGATTTCACCCTGGGCGGCGGAAAAAACACCCCTTCGTTTACGGTAAAACAATATTCGATATCAAACCATGTTTGCAGCAATACACTCAGAATACCGTACGTCTTATTTCCGGGAGGAGCGGCAATCCGTTCAGCTACTTCTTTCTGGATCATCCCGACTGTTTCGGGAATCAGATCTTTGTTCCCGATAACTTTAAAAAAAATCTGGCTGGAAATATTGTACGGGAAATTTCCTATCAGTGCAAACGGTGATTTGCTGATTTCTGACAGATCGTATTTTAAGAAATCAGCTTCGATAATATGTAAACGCGGGTCGGAAAAATGTGCCTGCAGATACTGTATCGACTCGGCATCAATTTCAATGAGTTTGAGCTGATTGATAAGATCATTTTCCAGTAATGCCTGCGTCAGAATACCCGTCCCGGGCCCTAGCTCGCAGACCGTTGTAAAATCAGTCCGTAAACAAGCAGCAATTTTACCGGCAATATTTTTATCGGTTAAAAAATGCTGCCCGAGATGTTTTTTAGGCCGGACCATTTCTGTCTATATTCCTGCCTTTGAACGTATAAACTCGAAAAACAGCCGTACGCCCACACCGGTACCTCCTTCCGTACGGTAACTGTCGCGTTTGGACAAAAAGGCCGGACCGGCAATATCAAGATGAATATACGGATAGTCAGTAAAATGCTCCAGGAATTTACCTGCCGTAATAGCTCCCGCTTCGGCTCCTCCGATATTCTTTAAGTCGGCAATAGGCGATTTGAGCGTCTCTTTATACTCATCCCACATCGGGAACTCCACAATACGCTCATGAACTTTGTTAGCCGCCTTTTGCAGTTCTTCAAATTGTTTTTCCGATTTCACCTTCATACCCACCATGGCATTGGTACCAATCGCCCTGACAGCAGCACCTGTTAGCGTGGCAATATCAATCACCAGCTCGGGATCATAGTTTTTCGCATAGGCCAGTGCATCAGCCAGGATCATCCGGCCTTCGGCATCGGTGTTCAACACCTCAACCGTACTTCCGTCCAGCATAGTGACAATATCGCCCGGCACATAAGCATTGCCATCCGGACGGTTGTCGGTGGCTGGGATCATGCCAATCACATGAACAGGCAGTTCTGCTTTGGCCACAGCGTATAAAGCTCCGGCAACGGCAGCGCCGCCCGACATATCGCACTTCATCGTATCCATAAAATTGGACGGTTTCAGGCTCAGGCCACCGGTATCGTACATCACACCCTTACCCACAAAGATGTAGGGCTTTTTATTGACTGGATTTAGGGGTTTCCACTCAATAATAGTAAATGTAGGCGGATCAATACTACCTCTGTTTACGGCCAGCAAACCACCCATACGAAGGCTTTCAATTTTCTTTTTGTTAAAAACCTCTACCTTGGCATGGCAGGCGGCCCCCAGTTTTTTAACTTCTTCGGCAAATTTGACGGCATTGAGCGATGACAGGGGTTCATTTACAAAATCACGGGCATTGTAAACAGCCTCGGTAATAATACTGAGCGTTTCGATATCTGATCCGCTTACGTTTTTCGACCACACACTGATCTCTTCCACGCTGTTTTCCTTTTCATCCGCCTCTTTTATATACTTGAGGAACTGGTAGTCGCCGAGTAACATTCCTTCAACAAATGCCAGTGTTATTTCTTTAGTTTCTGATGAATATACCACTACACGTGCTGATCTGGCTTTGTTGAAAACGGCCAAAGCTTCATTTCCCTGCTTGCGCAATGCTTCATGCTGCGTATCCTTTGCTCCATCATGCCTGACCTGCACAAGTACCAGGTTTTGTTTGTAACGATTGATTCTGACAACCTTTCTTTTAAGTTTCAATTCCTTCCGCACAAAGCCTAGTTCATCCTTGGAGAGCTTAGCGTCCTTTAGATCGTTTATCGCGTTAAACAGATAAACCGCATCGGCGATCGGGGCCTTCCTGGCCGCTTTTTGTATTTTGATGTCCATTTTAACTGATTTATTTTGTACAAATGTAGCAAGAAAATCAGGTTGATTTTCTTTAATGTAATGAAGTTTGTGTCTGTATCGCGGCTACTATGCAGTCAGGTACTCTTTAACTTTTTCCAATACCTTTTGCGTAGCTCCTGTATGGCTTAACACGTATTCTTTCGCTGTTCCGGCGCTTTCTTCACACTTTGTATGGTCTGCCAGCAAGTTACGGCTAACGGAAATCAATTCATCGGTACTGCTAACAGCAAATCCGCCGCCATTTTCTTTCAGATCTACGGCTTCTTTGAACTTTTCATGGTTTGGCCCAAAAATCACCGGCTTACCATAGGTAGCAGCTTCCAGCAGGTTATGGATGCCAGCGCCAAAACCTCCGCCAATGTACACAAAAGTTGCATAGCGATATAAATAGGAAAGAAATCCAATGGTGTCAATCAGCAAAACCCGAACATGAACCAAACTGCTTTGTTTGGCATTCGAGTAAACTTCTACGCCAAACTCTTTGAACCTCTTTTTAAGTTGTTCCATATGTTCCTCCCCTACCTGGTGTGGTGCTATAATCAGCTTTAGGTCCAAATCCGCTTGCTGCATTAAGCCGGCCAGTTTTTCTTCATCGGCAGGCCAGGTGCTTCCGGCCACCACAACAGGAGTTTCCCGGATAAATCGTTCTACATTGGGGAATTCTTTTTTCGCATTAGCCAGTTCCGCTACGCGGTCAAAACGTGTATCGCCAATAATATCGGCATGATATAACTTAAACCGTTCCAGCAATGCTAACGACTGTTCCTCCTGTACAAACAGGTAGGTAATTTTACGCAATTGCCGCCGGAACCACGAACCCCAGAAGCTGAAAAAATGTTGCGATGGCCTGAAAATAACCGAAACCATAAAATACGGGATCTTACGCTTGTACAATTCGTTCATATAATTGAACCAGAATTCGTATTTAATGAAAAATACCAGCCTGGGCCTGACAATGTCTACAAATCTTCGTGCATTCCGTTTCGTGTCGGCGGGTAGGTAAAAAACGTGATCAGCCAGTGGGTAATCTTTCCGTACTTCGTAACCCGAAGGGGAGAAAAAAGTCAGCAGTATTTTATGGTCAGGATATGATTTTCTGATTGCTTCAATCAATGGGCGCCCCTGCTCAAACTCGCCCAGGCTGGCACAATGGAACCATACGGTTTTATCCTCTTCCCTGATGACCGATTTTAATTTGCTAAAGACGTCCGCTCTTCCTTTCAGCCATTTCTTTGCTTTGTCGTTACCGAAGAACACGGCAATCCGGATAGAATTTTGATAAAGAAATATGAATAAATTATAAACGAACCTCATGGTTAGTAATAATAGTATTTGTCAGGAGCACGGTCGTATACAGGGATCATCCATCCGATTTTGATACCATAAAACAAGTCCAGATGATTCGAATTGTCTTTGCGCATCAGGTCAAAATTATAATCGCGGCGGTTTTTGGTAAATCCCTGGTAAAATTCAAATCCGGCATAAAAATTCAGTATTCTGGATTTTCCCATATAGAAATATCCGATAAATTCGTTTAATGCCAGGCCGGAAGTTAACCTGTCGTAGCCTTTTCCATAATCGCCTTCCAGCTGAGGCGCTGTCTGGTGTTGTACATCTATTTTTATCCGGTGCATGATATAACCGATCCCTCCCATCAGCATCACGCCCGAATTCGGGTTGGCTGACAACAACCGGAGAATTTTCCCGACACGGAAATTAATGCTGTAACCCCGTTCATACATGTTGTACAAGGCATACACACCGTTCCCATCGATAATATATCCATTGTCAGTAAGTACCATCCATAAAATAGAGTCGGCATTTTTTACCTGCCCGCCGAAAATAAAATTGACATCAAGCGATAACAGAAGGTTTTTCCTTGTTTTATACATCAGCGCACCGCCAATCGTAGAATTATTTCCATATTGTTCAGCAACATCCCCGCCCGGAAACTGGTAGGCATAACTGAAAGACGGTATGAAGGCTGCCACTACCGAATCGTTGGCATTTACCTGCGCCTGCAAGGACCACGAAAACGTAAAAAAGAAAAAAAGGATTACTAAACGTGACTTCATAAAACCAGTGACTACATCTATTTTAAAAAAAACTGCCTGTTCAGGAACTTTCATGCAAAGATAATAAATAGGTGTTGTCCCATTCTCATAATTGGGAAGCAGTGCAAAAATCTTTTGTTCCATGAAGGAAAATATCTGATTTTCTATACTCTTTTCCTACCTTTGTCGCATATCTCTAATAAGAAAATTATGATCAAATATCCGATGGTTGACCTTGTGGGTCAATACAAAAAAATAAAGCCCGAAGTTGATGAGGCCGTTTTACAGGTAATGGAAACCGCAAGTTTTGTCAACGGGCCGGCTGTCAAACAGTTTCAGGAAAATCTGCAGAACTATCTGGGAGTGAAACACGTTATTCCATGTGCCAACGGCACGGATGCTTTACAAGTCGCCCTGATGGCGCTGAACCTGCAACCGGAAGATGAAGTAATTACTACTTCATTTACTTTTATAGCAACAGCGGAAGTAATCGCTTTGCTGAGGTTAACACCCGTATTGGTGGATGTCGATCCTGACACATTCAATATTACTCCGGAGGCCATCGAAAAAGCCATCACACCGAAAACAAAAGCCATCATACCGGTACACCTTTTTGGACAGTGCGCCGACATGCATCCCATCATCCAACTGGCAAAGAAACACAATCTACATGTGATTGAGGACACAGCCCAAGCTATAGGAGCTGATTACACTTGTGTCGAGAGTAGTAAAACCATGAAAGCCGGAACAATCGGTGCTATTGGCTGCTCATCGTTTTTTCCATCAAAAAATCTGGGTGCATTTGGTGACGGAGGAGCTATTTTCACTAATAATGATGA
>DGOT01000288.1:0-161 GCA_002389465.1 Bacteroidales bacterium UBA4459
CCGAAAGCTTTCGTTTCGGGTCGCTTTCTTTGGTTCGTTTCTTGGCGAGACAAGAAATGAACAAAGGAAAGAATTTATGAACTATACTATTTTAAATAATCTGAATTCACAATGTCCACAAACTAGTCTCCCAAAAATTTTCGAAATTTTTTTAAAGTCGG
>DGOT01000288.1:181-6693 GCA_002389465.1 Bacteroidales bacterium UBA4459
ACTATGATTTTCTGTGATTGTTTAAGACACTAATGGATAACTTTTTATCAGGAAGTTCTAACTATCATATTATCAACCGGAAAACATTTGAATGATTAAGTTGAAGCCGGTTAATAAATTTTAATTACCGGCCTTCACTAAAATTGTGCCATAGAAAATCTTTTGTTACATTTGTATAAATTGAAAATTCGATGAGTCCGGGGTTAAACCAACGATTGCAACAAAAATTGATGCAAAAGCTATCTCCTCAGCAGATATTGCTGATGAAGCTATTGCAGATTCCTGCCATTGGACTTGAACAGAGGATAAAACAGGAAATAGAAGAAAATCCGGCGCTGGACATTGAGGGCGGCGAAATGGAAGATCAGGATCAGGTGGCTTCGGCAGAAGATGATGCAGAAGATTCGTATGACGATGATGAAGAAATTAAGATCGACAAAGAAGAGGAGTTCAATCTGGATGATTATATGCAGGATGATGATGAGATTCCCGGATATAAGCTGAAGGCGAACAACTACAGTTCTGATGACAAACATTACGAAATGCCTGTTGTTTCGGGGTTTTCCTTCCACGAAGTGTTAAAACAGCAATTGGGACTCAGGCAACTGGATGACCAAAAGTACAAGATCGGTCTTTATATAATTGGTAATATCGATGACTCAGGTTACCTTGAGCGCTCAACCGACGCCATTGTGGATGACCTGGCGTTTACACAGAACATCAATACAACCAAAGAAGAAGTGGAAGAGGTGCTGGCCATCATCCAGAAATTCGATCCCGCCGGTGTGGGTGCCCGAAATTTGCAGGAATGCTTGCTCATCCAGCTGCAAAGAAAGCAGAAAGAACATCCTGGCGCTACTATAGAGCTTGCCATTAAGATCATCAGCAAGTATTTTAACGAGTTTACAAAAAAACACTACAGTAAAATTCTGAAAAGGTTGGAAATCAGTGAGGAACAGCTGAAAGAAGCCATGGAGGAAATATTAACGCTGAATCCCAAGCCGGGTAACTCATTAAGTGAAACCGACAAAACAAATCATTACATCATTCCCGACTTTACCATTAAAAACAACAATGGGGAGCTGGAGTTAGTACTTAATTCGTGGAATACACCCGATCTGAAAGTGAGCCCGGCTTACGCGGGTATGGTACAGGAGCTAAGCAAGCAAAAACGCAGTAAAAAGCAGCGGGAAGCTTATTCGTTTATCAAGCAGAAAGTGGATTCGGCAAAATGGTTTATCGAGGCCATCAAGCAGCGCCAAAATACGCTGTACACTACCATGAGAGCCATTATGGATTATCAATATGAGTATTTCAAAACAAGTGACGAAACGCTTCTGAGGCCTATGATACTGAAAGATATAGCCGAAAGGGTAGAGTTGGATATTTCTACGGTTTCGAGGGTGGCCAACAGCAAGTATGTGCAAACGTCCTTCGGAACTTTTCTGTTAAAAAGATTTTTCTCCGAGTCGATGCAAAAAGAAGACGGACAGGAAGTTTCGACCAGAGAATTTAAGTCCATATTGAAAGACATTATTAATGCGGAAGACAAAACAAAACCTTATACCGACGAACAACTTACCTCTCTGTTAAAAGAGAAAGGCTACCCGATCGCCCGCCGGACAGTGGCCAAATACCGCGAACAATTATCCATTCCCGTTGCCCGGTTGCGCAAAGAACTGAACTAAATGGAAAAACGGATTGCCCAGGTTATTTCGGTTATATTTCACCCCTTGCTGATGCCAACCTATATGATGCTGCTCCTCGTAAGGTTTAATTTTCAGTACCCGTTTGTATTGCCTGAGAATTATCTGAACCTGATGACACTTCTTGCCTTCCTGACTTCTTTTGCTTTTCCGCTGCTCATTATATTGCTTATGCTCAAACTAAAAATGATCAATTCGCTGGAGATGGAAACAAAGCGGGAGCGGGCATTACCGTTGCTGGTTGCCACCGGTTTTTTTTACCTGACATATCACTTCTTTAAGCAGGCGCCTTATTTCTCATTGTTCAATATATTTATGATTGGTGCTACGCTGGTAACATCGATTACACTGCTGGTAACCTATCTTTATAAAATATCACTCCACATGACGGGCATGGGCGGCGTATCAGGCGCCCTCATCGGAATATCCCTTACCACAGACCAGTATTATCTGTTTCCAATTTTCGTTCTCATTCTTATTGCCGGCTTGACAGGCTTTGCCCGCCTGAAACTGAAAACACACACTGAAGCAGAAATTTATAGTGGCTTTGCATTAGGGGCTCTGGTGATGCTGGGTTTGTTTTTAACAGTGTGATAAAGCGCTGCCCGGCAAAATAAAAAAGCATCAATCTGTTTCCACACTTTCCTCTCCCAGTAGCACAGGTTTGTAATTATGATCACCCTCATTATCCTTGTTATACTGGTATAGGCTTACTACGTCCATTTGCGAACCCGTCCATTCTGCCGGTTTTATCGATAGAAATGTCCTGACTTTGTAATTCGATGCATCGGCATCCAGCCAGGAACCTGAATTTGCATAAACGCTGATTATCTTTTCGTTCTCCAGATAGGCTTTTATTTCGGGGTGATGTGTATGGCCAAAAGCAATTACCTTATAAGCTGTAGGAGCAGGGGGCTGAAGGATATATTCAGTGGTTGCAGCACCAAACAGATCACTGTGCCCGTTCCAGATGGCATGGAAGCAGCACTCGGCAGGAACCGGTACTTTATTTTGATCTTGGGTTGCCGGCCAGAGATCTTCGATATTCTCGGCATACATATGCCTGGTTCCATCAAACGACATGGGAAGTGAATATCCGTCAATTCCTCCCATCAGAATATTTGCCGAATCACCCTGAGGGAGCGGCATGCCAAAATGGGCGATGGTGTATAAATAGGCGACTGTCCAGGCGGTCTCAAATTCGAAAGAACCGCTTGTTTCATTCGTACCTTTAAAGGCGCTTCCCTGGTCCATCATGCCCTGCGCATAGAGTCTCGATACAAAATACCCAGGAGGTAGCATATGATCAGGATTGACAAGAGATTGCGGACAATTGAAAAAATCATAGCGGTGGCCATGTTCCATAATTATTTCATCCATCGGGGAATATGCGCCCAGCCCGGGTGTTTCATCCTCACCTGCCCAGGTTAAATTTGGGATGATCTCATCTAAAATTTCACGTGTCAGCAGCATATCATGATTTCCGGGTATGTACACCAGTTCGATATCACTGTTTACGGCAATGCCCTGCAATCGACTAATTATCCCGGTATTGACCGGATTGTCTGCTATAGCATGAAAATATGCACGCGAAGAGGTGATCTGATATCCCGAATCGAAAGGGGAGATGGTAAAGGGTACAAGCCATTCGTCAAACAAGTCTCCCATAATCACCAACTTTTTGAATTGCCGGCTGTTTACAACATAATCAAGAAAATCCTCAAGTGCTTCTTTATTCTTTCCAAACCAGCAGTAATGATTATCTGTAGCTCTTACGTCTCCCATGTGTATATCGCTGATGCAGGCAATGGCATTTCTGATGGTGCTGTCGTTACCCGGAACGCCTGATGAAAGCAAGGGTTTGGAAAGAGTTCTTATTTCCATTACTGTGTTGTTTGCCAGGCTGTTGCCATTCTCCGACTTCAACGATGGTAATATTTTGATAAAATACTGCCATCCCTCATGAAGCTCAAAATCATCGTTAAACAACAGGAGAATCTTATTTCCTGAAACCTCCAACTGATATTTAACATCTAACATACCTGTTTTGTCAGAGAACGACAAATTACCATCAATACTCGATTGATCGAGGGGTTTGTTAAATGTTAATTCAATTGACCTGTCGCGAGGGCTTACCTGGTAATAAACATTATGGATCAAACTGTGCCGGGCCAGTGTTGCTGAGAAATCGTTGACTTCTATAGGTTTGTCATTTTTTTTATGGCAGGCTTGCTGCATAAACAGGAGGCTAAAAATAATTGCAGAAATGATTACGAGGCTAAATTTTCTCATGATGACATCCTTTTAAGAATAAGCGACAAACAGAGAGAGGTTCATTAAATCGTGTAATAAAATAATATGATCTGTTGCTCGTAAAAATAAGCAACTTTTTTGTTGTTGCCAAGAAAACTGACGTAGCTCATCGGATATCTTTTTAAAAAGATTTTTCCTGTTGATTTTCGTACTTTTACACGTTAGTTGGACAACTGATGAGAAAAAATACAAATCATAATCCTGAGTTGCAACTTGCCTACGACTTTGTGCAGTACACCGGCAACAATATCTTTTTAACGGGTAGGGCAGGTACCGGAAAAACTACCTTTTTGCACGATCTGAAAGAGCGCTTGCCCAAGCGTATGATCGTGGTAGCACCAACGGGAGTGGCGGCCATCAATGCCGGCGGGGTGACCATTCACTCGTTTTTCCAGCTTCCTTTTGGCCCGCGGGTGCCTGGTTATACCGAGAGTGAAGACAGGAGAAGTATGCGCTTCAGTGCCCAGAAGCGAAATATTATCCGAAGTCTGGACTTGCTGGTGATCGATGAGATCAGTATGGTACGTGCCGACCTGCTGGACAGTATCGACGAGCGGCTGCGCAAGTTTCGCAGGAATAATCAGCCGTTCGGAGGGGTGCAACTGTTGATGATTGGCGACATGCAGCAGCTGCCACCTGTGGTGAAAGGGGACGAATGGGAACTTCTGCGTCAACATTATCAAACGCCTTTCTTTTTCAGCAGCCAGGCACTGCAGAAATCAGATTATATCACGGTAACCTTGCAGCATGTTTACCGCCAGCGCGACCAGCATTTTATCGATATTCTGAATAAGATCAGAGACAAGCAAATGGATGTCGGAACTACGGATTTGTTGAACAAAAGATACAAACCCGACTTTGATCCCGGGGATGAAAACTACATCATACTCACAACGCACAATGCCAAGGCCAAAGCAATCAACGATAAAAAGCTGAATGCATTAAAAGAAAAGAAAAGACGGTTTTATGCGACAGTGGAAGCTAACTTTCCCGAATATATGTATCCGACCGAGCCGGAACTGGAACTGAAAGTCGGGGCCCAGGTGATGTTTGTGAAAAATGACCCGGAGCCTGAAAAGCGATTTTTTAACGGAAAGATCGGGAACATCACCGAAATGCACGAAGACGGCGTGGTTGTTCAGTCACCCGATGATGAAGATCCGATTTACGTTATTCCGCTCGAATGGCAGAATGTAAAATATACTATCGAAGAGCAGAATAAAGAGATCAAGGAAACCGTGGAAGGTGTTTTTACACAAATTCCGCTGAAACTGGCATGGGCCATCACCATCCACAAAAGCCAGGGATTGACCTTCGACAAAGCCATCATCGATTCGGAAGCCGCCTTTGCCCACGGGCAGGTGTATGTGGCTTTGAGCCGGTGCCGTTCGCTGGAAGGGCTGGTGCTGAGTACTCCATTTTCACCTTCCAGTTTAAAACAGGACAAATCTATCGAAGGGTTTAATGATCAGGTGGATAAAAACCAGCCCGGCCCCAAAGAACTGGAAACTTCCAAGGCTAAATATCAGCAACAATTGCTGGAAGACCTGGTTGATTTCAACGATCTGCAACATCATATCAACAGTTTATATTTTTTACTTAGCGACAATAAAAAAAGCCTTCAGCCGGATGCCGATGTTATAGCCAGAAGCATGAAAGAACAGGTGCAAAAGGAGATAGCGGAAGTTTCGAAGAAGTTTAACAGGCAGATAATCCGGTTGCACGGAAATAGCCACGATGCCGAACAAAACGAAGAATTACAGGAGCGGATAAGAAAGGCGGCAGTTTATTTTTCGGATAAACTTAATGACTATATTCTCAGAAAAATAAAAGAATTTTCCGTGGAATCCGACAACGCAGAAGTACTGAAAAAAGTGAAGAAAGCGGAAAAGAGATTGATGGAAGAGGCTTGGTACAAACGGACCTGCCTGGATGCCTGCCGGGAGGGTTTTATAGTGAAGGATTACCTGAAAGCACGGGCCAGAGCTGCGCTGGAAGAAGCGCCAAAAAAGTCTTCTGCCAAAAAAAAGAAATTGCTGGTAAGTAAAGAAATAGCTAACGCAGAATTGTATCAATTGCTGAAAGAATGGCGCAATGTAAAAGCCGGAGAGTCCGGCTTGCCACATTACATGATCTTATCGTTAAAAACGATGAGGGCGCTAAGCAGTTATGTGCCATCGAACATGGATGAACTGAACAGGATACACGGTTTCGGGAAGAAGAAAATGGACCAGTATGGAGAAGAGTTACTGGAACTGATCAACGAATACCACGGGGATCACGATCTGAATATAACGCCTTTGCCAGAGGTGGTGAAGAAGAAAAAGAAACCGAAAATCAACACGAAGGAAGTAAGCCTGGAGCTGTGGTTGAACTATAAGGATATAGCTAAAGTTGCCGGGGAAAGGGGCTTGACTACTACAACCATTGAAGGACACCTGGCTCATTACGTAGGAGAGGGAAAACTTCCGGTAACTGACTTTGTGGGGGAAG
>DGOT01000288.1:6746-17508 GCA_002389465.1 Bacteroidales bacterium UBA4459
GTAAAACACTACTTTGTGTTTCAGGGAAATAAATCTGAATAATATCATCGCCACCCGCTAATTTGTTGTCATTTCGAACAAGTGGAACGAGGAGGAATCCCTTGAGCAGATGGTTCTTTCCCGTGGAGATCTCTCACATTCGTTCGAGATGACAACCACGTTCTTTAGTGAAAAAAACAAAAAATCCCGGCAATTGCTCGCCAGGATTCATTTTTGGGTTTAAGTAGTAATCGAATGCTTAATACTCACCTCTTTTACAGCTAATCACCCTGCTGGTAAGTATAAGGGATTGGAATATTGTAAATCTTCAGATCGGTCAGTTTCGATTGCCCGTCATATTCAAAGCGTACACTCATAACAAAGCCAATGGCTGTTTGTAAACGATAGCCCTGCTTAACACTCGATTCAGCCATCATCGATTCTCCCGGACCTAATACCGTTTGTTTATTATTGTCTTCAATAGTTCTCTCCCAACGCCATTTTAAACGAGCGGTACCGGTACCGGCTATTTTTTCAAATTGCCCTCCAAAGCATTTCAGGTTAATTGTTTTTGAGCCTTTGTTGCTTACCTGATATTTTAAGACAGGCCTGTTTTCTTCAGTTTGCCATGTTTCGAGTAACTTAAATTCTATATCACCTATCATATTTATGGCATTGAAAGCAGGTAGCAACTTTGAAGTTTTGATGGCTTTATGTACGAGGGCATCGTCAACTTTTATTTCGTTAATCTTGTCAGCAACCACTTGAACATACTTTTTGTAATTTTTCTTGGAAAGGTTGCCAATGGCTTCAGACCAGCCTTCGTCAGATTTATAGGCACGGTCAACAACATGAATAATCATTGTTGTGCCATCAAAAGTATAATACGTCCGGGCATGGTTTGTGATGGCTATTGAGGTCCACTGAAACCAGTCAGAATATAAATAGCCTTCAGCAGGATCAAATTTTCCGGTGCCAAAGTTATTTTCAACGAGTGCCATTTCAATAACCTGCCAAACATTTTCCTGGCTTAGGCCATCAATCTCAATTTCGGGGTCGTTACCATAGATTTGTGCATTCGCTCCGCCAACTATGCCTAGCATAACGACTGCAATGAATATGTGTTTTAATGTTTTCATGGGTTTAGGGTTATTGGGTTACTATTTCTAAATACCACTTGCCATCTATTTTTTTGAGATTTTGTTTCCTGTCGTCTTCATCGCCATTGTTAAAAACGATGTTGTATTTTACTTTTGCAGTCATTTCATCTCCCACAAGAGTTTCTTCAATAATGATGACTTCTTTGATGCCATCCTTTTTCTGGTGTTCGGTGGTAGCCCAAGCCATCATTCCTTCAAGTTTTTCCGTTTCTTCTTTAGTGAGCATTTTGCCATTGCTACAAAACATTGCGGCAACTTTTTCATAATTCTCGTCTTGCAACAGCTTGTAGGATTTTTCTACAACTTGTCCGGGGGTGTCATTTTTTGCAACGCTTCCGGATCCACCTCCGCAGGAGGCCATTCCGATTGCTGATACAATCAGTGCAATCATTAATAATCTTAAAGTTTTCATGTTTGTAAGTTTTGGTGAATATTAATTATAATTTATCCTTGTAAAGGATGGGTTTTTCAAAAAGGCAGCAGGGAGAATAATTTGTTTCTGAACGAATCCAAAATCTACAGTTGATGGATGAATTCCTGATAGTTCAACACCGGCCTCCCGGAAGGCTTTAAAAATCAATTCGGTGCAGTAAAGTTTCGATTCTGATTTCAGATCGTATGCGTAATCGAAAGTATATTTAGACTGATAAAATTGTAAGGCGATTTCGCTTACCTGATTTCGTATTTCAGTTTTAAATTCCGGGCGGTAAACAGCAAATGCAGATGCTTTTTCAGTAGAAAGAAAAGCTTCAACCCTCTCCAGTTTGATAAAATCTTCCCCATCAGACTCGCTGGGAACAGCATGAATAACAAAGGGTTTGCCGGCTCGTAAAACAACCAATCCGACATGTGAAAAATCTTTTTCTTCATCAACCAGGCAAACGGCAAAGCTTTCCAGGGAACGGCCTTTACGAAAGATGAGGTCGCCGTTTTTTAGTTCTGTTAATATTGCATTGTAATCCCGTATTTCTCCTGAGCTGAATATTTGGTATTTAGTAACAAATAAAATTGCCAGGCTTAATAGCAAGACAATAGTAATGACAAATATGATATTTGATTTTTTCATTAACGCATTAATTAATCTTGTTTCAGGTAATCACCCACTAATTTCACGGATTTTGACTTTGCATCCCAATTTGCAAAACTGAAATTATTTTCATTTACGTTTAAAACGGTAATCTTTGTGGCTTTTTCCTTACTTAATATCTTGTATTCAATGTAATTATTAAGGAGATCAGTTCTTACCAACAGGGCTACTTCTTCAATCATTAATCTATTAGATCTGACTTTACTTTCTTCAGTAGTTAAACCCGATTCACCAAGTTCTGTCTCTTGTAGAATCTTATCCATTTTAGTCCTTTCCAATACTTTTACACCCTTAATAATAGGCGCTACATATACTTCTCTCCCCCCCTTGTATAATTGAAGAGTGCCTGTGAATTCTTTTAACAGGATGTTCATGGTACTTTTTAATTTAGCAATAGATGCTTCGTCAAGACCCTCATCATTTTTATAAATAGCTACACTATTTGGTTCAACCTGTATTTCCCCACTTTGTCTTTCTGATAAGAAAAGGCTATAATCGGGGTCATCCTTTGAAAGGTCTTCAATATGGATTGTGTATGATGGCGGCCCATCCATTAAAAGTTGAATTCTAAACCTAAATATATCTTCCAAACCAGGTAATAATTCATTATTTACATGCTTAAAAGTCCTTGTAAGGCTTTTATTATAATAGCGGCTTGATGAAGTTTTTGTGTATTTATAGTTATCAACTTCGACCGAGCTAATGTCCTTATCAAATTTGCAAATACCGTCAGCTACGGGTAAACTTGAATGTGAGATAGGTAAATTAGTGAGGGTAATGTAACTTGTTTCGCTTTCATTTGTATAACCTTCATTGCTATAAGAAGTTTGAATCATCAGCTTTGTCATCATCATCCCGTCTTTGGATACATGACCACTGAAGTTTATCTTTTGAAATGGCCAGTGTTCATTTGTGTACGAACCATTGAAAAAGTTACCTCCAACTTCTATTTTGCATTTTGGGATGTTGATGCCAATCGCCCAGGTGGTTTCATTTAAAGAGTAAAGGTCTTTCGTTTGATCTGTATAGTCAGTTTCCTCAATTTTTTCGATGATGATAGGTATGACTATTTTGATCGTAATAGTATTTTCCTCGGCAGTATTCTGGGCAATAAGTACCATCGAAAGACAAAAATTCAAGATCAGACAGATTGGAAGGATTTTCATTGTGCAATGTTTTGGTTAAAAACAACAGAACAAAGCTATTTCGTAAGTATCTGTAAACCAAATATTAAGTGTTCGGTTTTATAAAACAGGACAAATTTAGATCTTGAAAAATGATAAAAAAATGTGTTGAGATCCGCTCAGGGATTGGCCATCAAGCCATCAATTGCCTTTATTAAAATGTGTTCGGATTAATCAATAATTTAGTGAAAAAAATAAGCATATGTCATTTTAATCATCCAAATGGGTGTAAGCTTTAATGTATGCGGATGGAGTCATACCAGTAATTTGCTTAAATACCTGGTAAAATGCTGAGCGGGAGAGGTACCCAACTTCGGTGGCAATTCCTTCAATACTATAGTTTGAATACTTTTTCGAAACCAGTAAGTTTCTTGCCTCGTCAACCCGGTATTTGTTGAGCAGGGTTTTAAAAGACATTTCAAACCGGTTATTAATAATTGAAGAGAGATAGGAGGTATTTGTATTTAATAGTTCTGCGAGCTTACTTTCTGAAAGGTTTTGCTGCCTGAATATTTTCTCATCTTCCAGAAGTGCTTTAAGTTTTAAATATATTTTCTCTTCATCTTTAATGTAAATCCCATTTTGTTTTGGTGTTTTCTTTATTTCCAGAGCTTTCAAACTGAGGCTTGCCTTATCCAGTTCCAGATTCTTTTTAACAAGGTTTTGATAAGCAAACCGTAAGTTTTTTATTTGCTTTCGATAAATAAACACGAAAATTATTACAACAGCAAGAAACAGGACAATAGCAATGATGATGAGGTGTTGGCGGGCATTTCGTTCTTCCTGAAGTTGATTTTCCAATCTTAGTTTTTTAATACGTTCTTTTTGTAAGTCGTAATCGAATTGCGCCCTGATATCAGATAACTCCTTTGCATTGGCTTCGAGTTTATATGTCCGAAATTGTTCAAATGATGTACTCAGGTAACGCATTGCCCGTTCATAATCATTCACTATCATCGCAATTTCATACATATAGTAATAGTATCCCGGAGATGCAACCGCTTTTTCCATGGATTCCCTTTCCCGGGCTGATTTGTCAAGATAGTAAGCCGTAGAATCTTTTTGGCCATGTTTCGCAAAACACCATGCCCGGGCACGATATGCATTGCTTAAATAAAGATTATTGTTTTTCAGTGATTGTTCGAGGAAATATTTCGACAGGGTGCAGCCAGCCTCCACACTATCTAACAAGGTGTAACTTAAATGTTGAAGGACAATAACCCCAAGCTCAGTTCGTGAACCCTTTTCCTTAATTAATGACCTTGATAATTTGTAATACCTGATTGCTTCTAGCTGGTATTCGGACCGATAATAAGCAAGCCCAAAAGTTTTATAAACTCCTGATAATAGAATAGAATCCCCTGTTTTGAGGGCAATTTCACGGGCCTGATAAAGGTATTCCCAATTGCTTGTATCGGCCGAGGTATGGAATGCATTGCTATACATAATCTGTAGCAATTCTACCATTTCATCAGGACGATCCATTTCCTGGAAGATAGGTAGTGCTTTGTTACAATACTTCATAGATTCTAAATTCCGGTGCATATTTAGTAATTTGCTGGAAAGATCGATTAATGTTTCACCGGTTTTTAGTGAGTCGTTTGCAAGGACTCCTGAGTTTATCATTTCTTTAAGGTAATGGATTGTTGTAGTATAATCCCCCTTTTTCTTTGAAATGGAGGTTCCCAGAATGAGTATTTTTAAATAGGAATCAGGAAATTCTGTACGATCAAAGTAAGATAAAGCCGAATCGATATTTTGGTAAGCGGTTTTATATTCATTTAAGGCTTCATTCGTTTTCGCTAACTCAATAAAATAATGAACCTTAAAAAATGAGGATTGGTTTGCCAGTAATATGTCTTTGTTGGTATTGAGCCAATTATAGTATTGTAGAATAATGGTGTCGTTTTTTGTCCATTGGCCTGTTTGAATAGTATCGATTGATTGATTAAAAGTTTCATAAGTTATTTCTGAATTTTGCAATAAGTTTTTTGATAATTTCTCGAAGCTTTGACTGACAATTGACAAGGAAATAAAAAACAATACACAGATTAACAGGCCTCTAAATACCATCAGGCTTTAGTTTTAAGTACTTATAAATATAGAAAAAAAATAACCCGGACAGAATCCTATCCAAGTTATTTAAAAAATATGGTAAGTCTTTTTACATCTTTTTAACCTCTTCAATCAATTGCGGCAACACTTTAAAAAGGTCGCCTACAATGCCGTAATCAGCGGCTTCAAAAATCGGCGCTTCTGGATCTTTGTTTATCGCCACAATAAATTTAGAAGAACTCACTCCGCCCAGGTGCTGGATAGCGCCCGAAATGCCAAAGGTAAAATAAAGGTTCGGGGCTATAATTTTTCCTGTCTGTCCCACATGCTCTTCATGCCCACGCCATCCTTCATCGGAAACCGGGCGGGAACACGATAAACCGGCGCCTAAAATATCTGCCAGTTCTTCAAGCTGTCCCCAGTTTTCGGGCCCTTTCATGCCCCGCCCTCCAGAAATTACAATCTCGGCATCGGTAAGCAACACTTTCCCGGTGACTTTATTGGTTTCCTTTACGGTAGTGGAGAAGACGTCATCAGCAACTTGTGGATCGTAAGTTTCGGTAACGGCATTGTTTTCCGTTTCAATCAGTTCGAACGAATTCTGCGCTAATGTCAGTATTTTGATGTCGGGATCAATCTGAACGTGCGCAAACGCTTTTTGTGTGAACACTTTTTTCTTCACAACAAAAGGATCAAAACTTTCAGGCAGGGCTGTTACCCCTGAAACCAAGCCTCCGTTCAGTTTAACAGCCACTCTCGGGGCAATAGCTTTGCCAACATTATTGTGCGAAAAAATGATAATCTGTGCATTTTCAGATTTCGCAGCATGGGCAACAGCTTCAGCCAGAGCCTTGTTGTCGAGTGAATCAAAGCGGTTGTCGGCCACATTCAGTACCTTTGAAGCCCCGTAATTTCCCAGTTGTTTCAATTCGTCATCGGCCACATTGCCTATGGATAAGGCGGTAACCGGTAAATTCAGTTTGTCAGCCATTGCTTTGGCATAGGAGACGAGTTCAAAACTCAGTTTTTTGAATTTTCCGTCCCAGTTTTCTGTATATACTAATAATGACATGGTGTTATTTTTTTAAAGTTTTTGTTTTTTATTTACGTTATGTTTGAATTTTCAAATTGTGTCATTTTCAAATTTCCCTAAAGCACCTTAGCTTCTTCCTGGAGCAGGCGTACCAATTCTTTTACGTTGTCTTCGTCGACCAGCTTGCAGGCCGCTTTTGGTGGAGGAAGCTCAAAGCTTATGTATTCGGTTTTTTCTTCTGCATCAACGGCAGGAACAACCGTAAGGGGTTTTTTGCGGGCCATCATAATACCCCGCATGGCAGGAATTCGCGGGTCAATGGCAATACCTTTCTGTACTATAGTCACCACTGGTGTTTCCACGTCAATTTTCTGTTGCCCGCCGTCAATTTCCCTTGTTAGCGAGAGCTGTCCGTTTTCGATATTCATACCCGAAACGGCAGATACCGAGTTGAAACCTAAAATTTCAGCCAGCATACCGCCTACAGCAGATCCGTTATAGTCTGAAGCTTCAATACCTACCATAACTACATCGTAATTTTTGGCTACCTGCGCCAGTTGTGTGGCTACATAGAAAGCATCTTTCGGTTTTGCCTCAATACGGATGGCATCGTCAGCACCTACAGCTAATGCTTTTCGTAAAGTTGCTTCCGTAATACTTTCGCCCACGTTGGCCACAGTAATTTTTTCAATACCACCGGCTTCCTTCAGCTCGACGGCTCTGGTCAGTGCCAGTTCGTCCCACGGGTTGATAATCCATTGTACACCCGTAGTGTCGAATGCTTTATTGTCGTCCACGAACCTGATCTTTGTTGTCGTATCAGGAACGTTACTGATTAATACTAAGAATTTCATATCACTTATAAATTAGTTATTGTTTTATTCTCTTAACAAGGTGCGCGAAACAACGATTTTCTGTACTTCAGAAGTTCCTTCATAAATCTGCGTCAGTTTTGCTTCACGCATCAGCCGTTCCACATGGTATTCTTTCACATATCCGTAGCCACCGTGAATCTGTACGGCATCGGTAGTTACTTCCATGGCAATATCGGCTGAATAAAGTTTAGCCATAGCACTTTCCATAGCAAACGGTTTACCGTTATCTTTCAGCCAGGCAGCTTTTAAACACAGGTTTCGTGCATTCTCCACTTTTACAGCCATATCGGCCAGCTTAAAAGCAATGGCCTGGTGGTTGGCAATTTCTGTTCCAAAGGCTTTTCTTTCTTTCGAATAAGCAATGGTCCGTTCTAGTGCTCCTGCTGCAATTCCCATGGCCTGGGAGGCGATCCCGATCCGGCCGGCTTCCAGCGCTTTCATGGCAAATTTATATCCGAAACCGTCCTCTCCGATACGATTTTCTTTAGGGACTTTAACGTCCGTAAACATGACAGAATGTGTGTCAGAACTGCGCATGCCCATTTTATCTTCGTGTGGGCCTAACGAAATCCCAGGTGAGTTTCTGTCCACAATAAAAGCATTGATGCCCCGGTATCCTTTCTCAGGATATGTTTGAGCCATGACAATGTATGTGGAAGCCGAATTACCGCTGGTAATCCAGTTTTTAGTACCGTTAAGCAAGAAATGATCCCCTTTGTTTTCAGCGAGTGTGTGCTGGTGCATGGCATCCGACCCGGCTTCGGGTTCCGAAAGCAGAAAAGCACCAATATGTTCGCCTCTGGCCAGTGGTTTTAAATATTTTTCTTTTTGTTCTTCGGTTCCATATTTACACAGGCCATAACATACCAAAGAATTGTTTACAGATATGATAACGCTTGTTGCAGCATCAATTTTTGAAAGCTCTTCCATTACCAGCACATAAGATACCGTGTCCATTCCGCTTCCGTCATATTTTGGGTCAACCATCATACCCATGAAACCTAGCTCTGCCAGGTTCTTGATATGTCTTGCCGGGAATTCTGCCTTTGCATCGCGCTCTAAAACATCTTGTAATAACTCTCTTTCGGCATAATCTTTCGCTGCCTGTCGGATCATCAGGTGCTCATCGGTAAACTCAAAATTCATAAAAGACTGATATTTAATAAAGTATAAAATAATTGAATAGAGAATAAAGTTAGAAAATTATTTGAAAATACCTAATGGTAATTTCACAGATTTCGGCCCTTCATTTTTTCAGATATCTGATTGAATTCTGTAACAATATCATCGATAATCGTGGCAACAGGCTCAACAGAACGGATCATAGAAGCTACCTGACCGATTTCCAGTTCACCCTCTGCGATATCGCCTTCAAACATCCCTTTGCGTGCTCTTCCTTTTCCCAGAAGTTTCAGGAATTCATCTTTAGTGGCACCTTTTGCTTCCAGTTGTTGCACTCTGTTCAAGAACTCATTTTTTATGAGGCGAACGGGAACAATCTGTTTTAAGGCAAGCACGGTATCACCGTCATCAGCTCTGACAATCTCATCCTGAAAGTGTTTATGCGCCGAAGACTCGGCTGAAGCCGCAAACCGGCTGCCAATCTGAACCCCATCAGCTCCGAGAGCCATAGCTGCGTACATAGCCCTGCCCGAAGCAATTCCTCCGGCAGCAATCAAAGGAATATCTATAATCTCTCGTATCATAGGAATGAGTACCATGGTAGTAGTTTCTTCAAAGCCGTTATGTCCGCCGGCTTCAAATCCTTCGGCAACGACAGCATCAACACCGGCTTCGGCAGCTTTCAGGGCGAATTTTTTATTGGCAACGACATGCACGACCGTTACACCGTTTTCCTTTAGCAAAGACGTGTATTTTTTAGGATTTCCGGCAGAAGTAAACACGATTTTGACCTTCTCCTTCAGTACAATGGAAATGATGTCATCGGAGTGAGGATAAAGTAACGGTATGTTGACACCAAAGGGTTTGTTAGTTGCTTTTGCACATTTTTTAATATGTTCTTCAGCAATATTCGGTCGCATGGACCCTGTGCCGATCAGCCCAAGTCCGCCAGCATTACTCACGGCAGCTGCAAGTTCCCATCCGCTGCACCAGATCATGCCACCCTGGATGATGGGGTATTTAATGTTGAAGAGGGAGGTGATAGCATTGTTCATGTTTTTGTGTTTTTTGCCCTTTGGGCGTATTTGTGGTCATTTGCTACGCTGTCATTTGCCCTTCGGGCGTCATTTATGGTCATTTGCTACGCTGTAATTTGCTGTGCTGTTTCTTGCTTTTGGTATTAATAATGAGTTGTTTTTAGTCTGTTTTACCGATAGATTTGATGTAGTTATTGAGTTTTACACCGATATTGTCTATTGTAATCATCATTTGATCATATACTTTTTTATCAAGTAAGTTACGATTATACGCTTTTGTCAGCCAAGTTTTTGATTCATAAAGAGAACCGCGGGAATAATAACTGAAATTCTTAGCTTCTTTATAATGATATCTTCCATATCCTTCACTTAAATTAGCTGCAACAGAATCAATTGCTCTTACATGTTGTTTTCCTACCGTATCTTTGGCAAAATCATTCCATTTTATAACTATGTTCCATACTTCTTCTCTTAATTCCATTGATAGTTGATAGACCCGGAATTCTTCTAATTTCATGATAATCTGATTTTAATTAATCTTTCAAAATTAATTTAAAAATACCGTAACTACTGAATGACTATTGAATGACCACCGAATGACTGCTGAATGACCACCGAATGACTACTGAATGACCACCGAATGACCACTGAATGACTATTTAATGACTACTCAAATCAAACTATAATTTTAAAAATTATCTAATATTTCTAACTCATTACTTTCATCATCTCGTTGACCACATTGGTCGCTCCGTCATCGATATCGGTGATGGTAGCATCCAGCATATAGCAAGGAGTTGTGAACACCAATTTGTTTTCGTCAAAAACCACGTCCCCGTGATCGGTTTCCACATGGGTGGCACCCATAGCTTCGATGGCTTCGGCCGTTCCTTTGTCTTTTCCAATGGTAACATTCACATCTTTCAGCACTTTGGCTAAAATGGCCGGCGAGATACACAAGGCCCCAATAGGTTTTTTTAATTCGACCATTTGATTGATAGCGTGTTCAACTTCAGGGATTACCGTGGCATTAGCGCCTTCGAAAGCAACGGTGGACAAGTTCTTGGCAGCACCGAAACCTCCCGGGAAAATGAGCGCATCAAAATCTTTCCCATCGAATTCGCTTAATGGTTTGATGTTGCCCCTTGCAATGCGTGCCGATTCAACAAGCACATTCCGTTCTTCGTTCATTTCGTCACCCGTGATGTGGTTGATCACATGATGTTGTTT
>DGOT01000089.1:0-4046 GCA_002389465.1 Bacteroidales bacterium UBA4459
ATCGACTCATTCGATGTCCGTGGCCTGATTACCGGAGCCGATTATAATAAGACCACCAAAGAAGTTATACTGTTAGGCTACACCAATAATACATGGCTGCCATTCCTTTGGCTTTTATACGATTACAAAGAGAACAAGCTTTTCTCCGGCAACAAAAGACGTATCGACATGTTGAATCTTCCGGCCACACAGACTGAGGGGATTGCTTATGTTAACGGACGGAACTGCATCATCACTTCCGAAGGACGCAAACTGTTTACACAAACAGCTTACGACTTGAATACGGGCAAATGGATGGCGGACAGGAAGAATGAGACTGACCCCGGAGTGTTGTTATTACCAGACATAACAGCTACACCTAACCCCATAAAGGGGAAACACCTTGTTGTTCATATGCACCACCTGGCGAAAGGGACATGCACTGTTAAGTTGATCAGTGAGCATGGTAAATTAGTGGCAACAAAAAATTTGCCTGTCAGACAGGAGAACCAAAGCATACAAACAAAGCTGAAAACAAAAAAACTGAAACCGGGAAATTATCAGTTGCAAGTGAATACAGGCACCCATGTCATTAATCTAAAGTGCGTGAAACTCGATGATTGATAAATCGGACAATATATTTGATGGCGGCAGGATGCTTCCTATCATGGAAGACTTCTACACGCTACAGGGAGAAGGCTTCCACATGGGAAAAGCTGCCTATTTCGTAAGAATCGGCGGCTGCGATGTAGGCTGCTCGTGGTGCGACACAAAACAATCATGGAATGCCGATTTATTTCCTCCCGTTAGCGTGGACGATGTTGTAGCGCGCATATGTGCCGCCCCTGCTAAAACAGTTGTAGTTACCGGCGGAGAACCTTCCCTGTACCCTCTGGCGTATTTCACTTTGGAACTGAAAGAGCGAGGCATAAAAACCATGGTGGAAACTTCCGGGGCCTATAAGCTGACAGGTGACTGGGACTGGATTTGTCTTTCACCTAAAAAAAATTCTCCGCCGCTGAAGGATAACCTTAAAAACGCCCATGAACTGAAAGTCATTATCCAAAAACCAGAAGATCTGCTGTGGGCGGAGGAAAATGCTGCCAAAGTAAATCCGGAATGTTTGTTGTATCTGCAACCCGAATGGAAGATCAGCGGACAGATTATGGACACCCTGACCAGCTATGTTATGGAAAACACACAATGGGCTGTATCTTTACAGGCACACAAATACATGAAGATACCATAGTGTCCTTTTTATGAGGTACTTAAAAATCATACTGTTTCTATTTATTTCGGTGGGATCTGTAACATCCGGCGCACAGGAAAATCATATAAATGCGCACAATAAAAAAGCCGGTAAACTTTATAGAAGTGCTGAACATGCTTTTGTCCAAGGCGAATACAAAGCGGCCGAAGAAATATTGAAGAAAGCCGTTGCAAAAGACCCGGAATTTGTTGAAGCCTGGTTGTTACTGGGCGATGCTTTCAGCCAGGCCGGCAATGTTTCTGACGCCATTCAATCCTATAAGCAGGCCATGAAAATTGACTCAACACGCTTTCCGTACGCTTATTATATAGTTGGCAATCTGGAATTTAAATCCGGTAATTACCAATCTGCTTTAGATTCCTACAAATCATTCATCGGCTCCAAAGGGCTTACTGAAAATAAAATTACCGAGGCCGTAAACCGCATAAAGCAGGCAGAAACAGCTCTTCATATTTCCAGGAATCCTTTGTCCGTTGATCCTGTAAATCTTGTTGGCGTCAATAGTGCGGCGGACGAATACGTCAACTTTGTGGATGAAGAAATTACGCACCTTTACTTAACCAAAAAAGAACCCAATAATGCATATGCTACAGACGGCAACCCGTTTAAAGAGAATTTTTACACTGCATTTCTACAGGCGGAGAAATGGGATAGTTTGTCGCGGTTTCTTTTGCCGGTAAAAGAAGAGTACAATATTGGCGGTATGAGCTTTTCGATCGACAGGAAACACATATATTTTACCGGCTGCTCGTGGCCCGGTAGTTTCGGTAGTTGCGATTTGTACCACATGAACAAAACAGGCAGCGAGTGGGGCAATGCCCGAAACCTCAGAAGTCCGGTAAACACAAGCGCATGGGATTCGCAGCCATTTTTATCTTCCGATGGAAAAACACTTTTCTTTGCTTCCAGGCGGAATGGCGGGCTGGGCGGTTCCGACATCTGGATGTCACTAAAGCAAGCGGACAACAGCTGGGGAACCCCTGTAAACCTAGGCGACAGCATCAACACTTCCGGCAACGAAATGGCTCCCTATATACATGCCGACACCAAAACTCTTTACTTTTCGTCCGATACCCATGCCGGTTTAGGCGGATACGATCTTTTTATGTCGAAAAAAGACGAAAACGGAAAGTGGAGCAGGGCAAAAAACCTGGGCAGTCCTGTCAACACCAACCAAAACGAGATCAACATTTTTATCAGTATTGATGCCACACGTGCATGGATATCTTCCGACAGGGAAGGAGGGAAGGGCGGATACGATATTTATGAGTTGAAAACCGTAGCCGCCATCCAACCCGAACCTGTAATTTATGTAAAAGGAAAAGTTATAGACCATACGAACAAAAAGCCGTTGCAAGCCCTGGTAGAGCTGACGAATATTAGCAAACAAGAAACTGTTGTTACGGTAACATCCGACCCGGTGGACGGCAGCTTTTTCATACCCGTTTATCCGGGAGTTAATTATGCCTTTCACATCACAAAATCAGGGTATCTGTTCTACTCGGAACACATGAACCTGAAAGACTCGCTGAGTTATCAACCTGTCAGCAAAAGATTTGAGCTGACGCCCATTCAACAAGGTAACTCGTTCGTGCTGAACAATATATTTTTTGATTTTGACAGTTATACGTTAAAACCCTCCTCCCATTCCGAGCTGGAAATGCTAGTTAAATTACTGAAAAGCAACCCCGGAATTCGCATACGTATTAACGGACATACGGACAATGTAGGTAATGACAAATATAACACTGAATTATCGGAAAAAAGAGCTGAAGCAGTATATGATTTTCTGATCGACCACCAGGTTGACGCCGGCAGACTGGAATATAAAGGATATGGTACCACCCAACCAGTTGAAACCAATGATACACCCGAAGGCCGGGCTGCTAACAGAAGGACGGAAATAGAGATCCTGTAAGCTATTTTCAACATTTTCTGACTTATTCTCACTTACAAGTCAAACGACAAACCATCATAAGCCGGCCGGATAAAATCAGGTAATTCTTTTTCTACTTCATCGTGAAAGCCCATAAAATGACTGATATGCGTCAGGTAAGCTCTTTCGGGCCGTAAGAACTCCAACACCCTGACAGCTTTCTCCAGATTGTAATGCGACACATGCTCTTGTCTTCGCAAGGCGTTCAGTACAATCACCTTGCAGTCAAGTAGTTTAGCCATTGTGTCGGCTGGCAGGTAATTTGTGTCGGTAATATAGGCAAAGTCACCAATCCGGTAACCATACACTTCCATTCTCATGTGTAATGCCCGCAACACGTCAACACGAACACCGGAGATATTTAGCCCATCCTTAATATCAATCAGGTTAAAAGACGGAAGGCCGGGATAGTCATTATCGGAAAAGGCATATGAAAACTCGCGCTTTATCTCTTCCTGGTCTCTTTTACTGGCATAGACATCCATCGCCCTGCGCTGTAGATAGTTATATGAACGAACATCATCTAGTCCGGCAATATGATCTTTATGGCTGTGTGTAACAAGTACGGCATCCAGATGCAACACATCGGCCCTGAGCATCTGATACCGAAAATCGGGCCCGGCATCTATTACGATGGTAACATTGTCCGTTTCAATTAACACAGACGACCGAAGTCTCTTATCCTTAGCACTACCTTTTTGGCATACATCGCACGGGCAGGCAATGACAGGCACGCCCTGCGATGTTCCGGTTCCAAGAAATGTAATCTTCATTAAAGTTGAAATGATTTGTATCAAAGATATGAAAATGTGTCTTCTGATTGTAATTCTTGTTATTTTTACACTCGCTAATGATGTTTTT
>DGOT01000089.1:4072-6537 GCA_002389465.1 Bacteroidales bacterium UBA4459
CTTGCCATGTTTTTCTGCATCAACTCTAAAAAAGAACTGGATGAGATCAGGCATTTGAGCGGAAAGGCCACAAAAGATTACCATAAACTGGGAATTTTTATTTTCACAAATTCACACGAATCACTGGATGTGATAACCAAAAAATCGATCAATTTCTTTAACCTGGACGACTTCACATTGTTCGGAAAAATGAAAAAAGAACTATCCGGATTAATCGAGAAAAACAATTTTGATCTGCTGATCAGTTTTGACAAATCGGGTTTTCCGGTATGTCAAAAAATTATTGCTGAAATTAAAGCCGGCTTTAAAATCGGGACAATGAAGCCCGAAACAACACATCTTTATCATTTAACACTCGCTTGTAAAGAAGACGAGCTTTCAATTGACAGGTTTTATGAACAGGTAAGACATTACATATCAATTCTAAATATAAAAACGGTATCATGAACACCACTTTTCAGGGAACGGGCGTAGCTATTGTAACCCCTTTCAATAAAGAGAAACAGGTCGATTACCATGCTTTGGAAAAGTTACTGGAGCACATCATCAGCGGGGGTGTTGATTTTGTGGTTTCCATGGGAACTACAAGCGAAGCTGCTACGCTGACGGAAGAAGAAAAGGAGAAAGTTCTTTCTGAAGTCCTCAGGGTAATTGACAACCGCAAACCTGTTGTGCTGGGCATTGGCGGGAACAACACACAAAAGGTAGTGGAAACACTGAAAAACACAAATCTCGATCAAATTGCCGGAATACTTTCGGTAGCCCCATATTACAACAAACCGAATCAGCGCGGACTCTACGAACACTTTAGTGTTATAGCCAAAAGCAGTCCAAAGCCTGTTATTCTGTACAATGTACCGGGAAGAACGAGCTCCAATATTTCGGCTGAAACAACTTTGAAACTGGCACATGAATTCGACAACATTGTTGCTGTAAAAGAAGCTTCGGGCAGTTTCAAACAGATTATGGAGATCGTCAAAAACAAACCTGATGGTTTCAGTGTACTTTCAGGTGACGATGCATTGACATTACCATTGATAAGCATCGGTGTTGAAGGAGTTATTTCGGTGGTTGCCAATGCATTTCCCGGCAAATTCTCCACCATGGTCCGACAGGCACTTCAAGGTGATTTTATTAAAGCGAAGAGTATCCATTATGAATTGATAGATATCATCAACCAACTGTTCGCTGACGGAAATCCTGCCGGTGTTAAAAAGGCGTTGTCCTTACTGAACATTACGGAAGACTACCTCAGATTACCCCTGGTAGAAGTCAACCAGAATGTTTCGGAAAAATTATTCCGGTTAATCAGGCAACTAAAGTGAGTAATCCGGTTGTCATAACGAGTACATATTATAAAACTATTTCACAGATACAAAAATGAAACGATTCATATTTATCCTTTTCAGCCTGTTAGTTATCAGCATTGTTTCACCTGCACAAACCACGGAAACAATGAAAGCCGCTGAAGAACAATTGAACAAACGCGGTGAGGTCTATTTTAAATTTATTCTTAATTCTGACCAAGCTTCGTTAGAAGATTTAAGCAGGATTATTTCGATAGACAACAAAAAAGGGTCGGAAATATACGCTTATGCGAATAAAAAAGAATTTACCGGATTCCTTGAGTACGGATTAAATTTCGAATTACTCACACCGCCGTCCATGATACGTAAGCCACGCATGCTGGGTGTCGGTGAACGGGAAACTGACGACTGGGATTATTACCCTACCTACGAAGAATATATCGCCTTAATGGAGCAGTTCGAAATGGACCATTCTGATTTGTGTGAACTCGTGAACTTCGGACAAAGCGTTGAAGACAGAGATTTGCTGGCTATTCATATCAGCAACAACCTTGGTGAAGATGAAAATGAGCCCGAATTCTTCTATACCTCATCCATGCATGGTGACGAATTAACGGGGTATGTGCTGATGCTGCACCTTATTGATTACTTGCTGAACAATTACGGTTTGGACGATCAGGTAACAAACCTTGTGGACAATATAGATATCTGGATCAATCCGCTGGCTAATCCGGACGGCACATACGCAGGAGGAAACAATACCGTATGGGGCGCTACACGATACAATGCCAATTGGGTTGACTTGAACAGAAATTATCCCGATCCGGAAGACGGGCAACACCCCGATGGAAATGAATGGCAAACGGAAACAGTCCATTTCATGGATTTTGCCGATGAGCATGATTTCGTAATGTCGGCCAATTTTCACGGTGGTGCCGAAGTGCTAAATTATCCATGGGATACATGGTACACTCTGCATCCTGACGATGCGTGGTGGATTTATGTTTGTCGGCAGTATGCCGATACCGTTCACTTATATGGCCCTGCCGGATATATGACTGATCTCAACAACGGTATCACCAATGGTGCTGCCTGGTATTCAATTTCCGGAGGAAGACAGGATTACATGAATTATTTTCAGCATTGCCGGGAAGTAAC
>DGOT01000089.1:6644-7456 GCA_002389465.1 Bacteroidales bacterium UBA4459
GGTGACCCGCTAAATAATGCACAGGTATTTATTGAAGATCATGACGAAGATGAATCGCAGGTGTACAGCACCTTTCCTGTAGGAAATTACCACCGACCCATAAAAGCCGGTTCCTATGAAGTTTCTTTTTCCCGCAACGGTTATTATCCGCAAACAATTGATAATCTTACTACAACAGATGAAAATATTCTGATCCTGGATGTACAGCTTGTTCCGGTAGGTGCCTTTGAGGCAAACTTTGAAGCAGACAACCTTACACCTTCTATTGAAGACACGGTTTTCTTCACTGATCTGTCAAATGGAACACCTACAACGTGGGAATGGTCTTTTACTCCAGACAATATAACTTATCTAAACGGAACAAATGCAAATTCACAAAATCCGGTAGTTGCGTTTAATGCTGCGGGTTCCTATTCGGTTCAGTTAACGGCTTCCAATGAATACGAATCAGATACAGAAGTGAAAACAGATTATATTATTGTTAGCGAGCTTCCACCTGTAGCTGATTTCACGGCTACACCGCTTTCCGGCACCGTCCCGTTAACAGTCAACTTCTCTGATCAATCGGAAGGTGTGATTGACACATGGCAGTGGGATTTTGGTGATGGCAGCAATTCCAGCGAGCAAAACCCGGAACACATTTATACTGAAGTGAATATATTTACCGTCACACTGACGGTAACCGGGCCCGGAGGCAGCAACACATTGGTAAAAGAAAATTACATCAACACATCGGATATGTTAAGCGTATTTGTTTCAGCGAATCCGGATATTATTTGCCTGTATGAAGAAAGCCAGTTACAGGCCCATGC
>DGOT01000018.1 GCA_002389465.1 Bacteroidales bacterium UBA4459
AAAATAATAAAAGCCCATCTACTAACAGTGTCAAGAATATAATAAGATGCCGCTCCCATAACTGTCAATTTTGGGTCGAACAAAACCAATACTGCGGTACGAAAGACCTGCAAAGGATTAAGCATACCAAGACTTATTATTAATTCAGGGTTAACTCTGAATTTCAGCATAACTCCCATTAAAATTAAATCAAGAAAAGCAACTAATAATAACCATAATACAAATGCCGAGCTAACTGCTAAATCCTGTGAGTGAGCATATGAAGAAATAAACATGCTTATACCCAGGAAGCAGAATATCATGGCTGCCAGTAAGCCACTATACAAAGCGAACAAATCCCAGGGCACATCAATGTTGGTAATGGTCCCCCAAAGGGCAGCTCCCAGCAAGGCAAGAAAAACGGGAACAAAAACTACGATAAATTTGCTCGTAAACTTTCCCCAGAAGTATCCTGTAAACGAAACCGGCAGGGATAAAATGTATTCCATCACATTCGATTCACGGTCACCCACAACAGAACGCACTGTTGATATTAGAACGTATATAGGTAATATTACCATACACACCTGCATAAAGGTTACCATAAGCCGGCTCAGGCCTACAAACCCAATAATCTGTGATTCGGTGATCCCCATAGCAAACATAACAGCTACAAAACCGCCGAACACCAAGCTATATGCCCAAAACCATTTTGATCTCAGGTTTTGCCTGATATCGAGAGTTAATATTTCTTTAAAACCACTATTCATTTATTGGATATTTAAAATTGAATTCTGCTTTTTACTAATGATGCATGTCCATTTTCTTTTGCTTAATAAACTCTTCACGCATTGTGATGCCATTGTGAATGCGCTCCACAACCGTTTTGAAATCATAGGTGCTGTCGGCTTTATTTTTAAGCGCTCCGTAGCCATAACCCATAGGAGTGTGGTCGCCGTACCGATACCATGCTTTTTCCACTTCTATCCATTCGCCTGTTTCACAATCCCCTATCCATGCTTTTGCCTTATCACCGCCATATTTGATCCAAGCATCGGTTTCCATATATTCAATAAGGCACCCAAGGTCGTCATACCACAGAACTTCTTCGTACTTATTTATGGTTTGAACAGAATACTTCTGATCAGCCATTCCCATAAGACAGTTTACACATACATCCCGGTCCCAATTAATTTCACGTGGGCTTTGGTCAACTGTATGGCTACATGCGAATACCACAAGCAACAATACGATTCCTGTTAATTTTTTCATGTTTATTGTTTTTAGTTTTTTGTTTCCGTTATAACAGTTTTATCTACAGCAACAATCCCCAGATCCATTTCAACTACTCTGTTTACAAGAGTTTTAATTTCGTTCATCCTATGGCTACTTAATATCATCAAACTATCTTTTCTAAAGTTCTGAAGGTGATCAAAAAGAATTTCTCTGGCCTGTGGGTCTAAGTTTGCTGATGGCTCATCCAGAAGAAGAATTTTTGGTTGTCTTCCAAGAGCTAAAGCAATAAGTAACTTTTGCTTCATCCCTCCCGATAACTTAAAAAATGGCTTATTAATATTTTCTTCTATAATTAAGCCCAGTGAATGGGTTAAATTGATAAACTCTTCTTTCGGTGTGTTTGTTAAATTGACAAAGAAATTTAATAATTCATCAACAGTCATTTTAAGAGGCGGGGGTGTTTGCGGTACAAATCCAACATTTTGCAGAATATTTCGTCTTTCTTTTCGAGGATTCAGACCCATTATTTCCAGGTATCCTTCATAATTGTATTGTCCAAGAATACATCTTATCAAAGTAGTTTTACCAGCACCATTTTGTCCAATTAAGGCAATTTTTTCTCCCGCATTAAAATCAATAGTAAGGTTTTTTATAACCTCTTGTTTTTTAAATGCCTTTGAAAGGCTGTTTATTTTTATCATCTCTCTTCTTTCTGCAATTAAGCATTTATATGCACTGTCTTATCACAAAACAGCTCCCCACCCCTTGATTGTGTATGTAAGCGCATTACCCCCGCAGGTGTCAATGCACAAACCGCAGCGGGTACAATCGGAGCCAGTATAATGAACTTTCTGAGTTGCTTTTCCGCGCTGCACAAACCAAAGTTCATGCGGCACAAGGCACACATCCTGGCAATCGCGGCAATATCCGCATTTATCCAGTTCAAATCTTATGGTAAGTGGCGATAGTTTTCCCACCAGACTCCAGGTTGTTCCTATAGGGCACACATAGCGGCACCAGAATCTTTTGCTGTACACAATCTCAAACAGCAAGACACCAACAACCCAAAATAAAATAAGCCCGGGCCCATAAATCATGGCACGTGACGTAATACCCACAACATTCAGGTCTTCGAAAACCAGCTGTTGTGTAACAACGGCTAAAATGAGAAAGCCGAACCAGAAAACGAATCTTAGGCCAATATGAAACGAATGTTCCTTGATCATCTTCTTTTTAACAAAATAATTATGCAATTTTTCCGTATTCTCCGCCAGAAAATGATACGGGCACATCCACGAGCAATAGGTTCTTCCGCCAAGAAAAAACCAAAACAACAAAATAGTAGTTAACCCTATCCAAAAGTTCATGGTCAGGTGCACAATATATCCCGTGGTGGACGAAGTAGCCAACACCTGCAGTGCATTGAACGGATCCATCAGATAGAAGCCGATCAGACGCGAACCGCTTAAAGAACCTTCAAGAATGGAAAGATCGAAAGCAAAAGAAACTACAAAGAGCAGGTTCATAAAAATCAGGGCAGCCCAGCGAATGTTACGCCACTTGTGCCGGGTTTTATGTGAGTTACACCACTCTTTATATTTTATTCCCAGTTTTGTATGCGGCATCTCCTCCATGGGCTTAGGCTTTAAAGGAGGTTTGTTTTTACCGCTTTTCAATAAGTCAAATGCCATGGCTTTTAAGATTTTACAGGTTCAACAACAATACTTGGTTTTTCAGTTGGGCACACCATCACGCAAACTCCGCAACCGGTACATCCTTCCAAAACCCGGGGACGCATTTTACCATCTCTTTTGCGGGGTTCAAATACTATGGCTTTTTCGCCAATCGGACATTCTGTAACACATAAATTACAAATCTCCCTATCGAATTCTTTATCCTTTAGCGGAGTAGCCCATGCAACTTTGCTGTCGGGAGCCCGGTAAATACCTTCAAAATCTTTCCCGCGGGAGATTCCTTTAAACCCTTTACGTTGATGTGCCAAACAGGTGTCTTTGATAACATGAGCTTTTCCCATTCGTACTGTTTCTTTCATTGCCACTTTCTGAACTTCAAAAGGGTTGATATCAGAATTACGCAGGTTAACAACTCCTGCAGTAGCTTTTTCTACTGCCGCCAGGCCCGCTTCTTTAAAAGGTATAAAATTAAGTACTGCTGATGGGCAGGTTTCAACACATTGCATTGCATCACAGGAGAAGTCACAGGCTTGCTCTCTGACATCAATGTAAGGGGTTCCGTAAGAAAGCCCTTCGTGTGCACCGGCCAGCTTAATGGCCTGCACGGGACAAATCTGTACACAAAGCCCGCATTTGATGCAGCCATACATGAATTCAATTTCATTAATGGCACCGGGCGGACGGAGAAAATCCTGGCGTAATTGTTTACCTGTGTGGGAGATATCAAGGTATTTAACTCCCACACCGACTACAGCAAGTGCACCAACGGCAACACCACCTGATATTAGGAACTCCCTTCTGCCAATTTGTTTTTTTGCCATGATAATATTATTTAAAATCTTCGGTTTTTTACCGAGTAAAGATAAATAATTCCGACAGATAAGTAGTTGCTTTAAAACTTAAATCTCACACCGATATTAAAACTAAAGCCAGGCTCATAATATGAACTACCCGTATTAGGCCCCATATTTTTGTATGTCCTGCTCAAATGTTCCACATAGTTTGTGTTGAACAGGTTGGTGATCGAGGCGTTGATCTCCATGAAATCAAGTGGCGCATAATTGGCTGCAAGATCTACTACAATGAATGAAGGAGTAGTTGTTTCAGCAAAACTTTCTGAAACTCTGTCCTGTGCCCCGGCATAACGCGCCCTGATCTCGGCATCCACCTTATCTGACTTATAACCAAAGGCAGCATTCATTGTGAAAGGTGGAATTTCCGGTAATGGCTCGTTCCATGAAATATTCTGAGCATATGTATACCCACCGTCAAGCGTAGCCCTGAAATGTCTGGCAAAATAGAACCCAATGCCTGCTTCCAACCCAAGCATGTTAGCCTGATCAATATTGGCAAATCTTTTAGCGTGTGCCGGTGGCTTGCAGGGCATGAACTTTTTATCCAGTGTTGTGTCAACAAAAGCTGTAATGAAATTGTCCAGATAGGAATAAAAAACGTCGGCATAAACATCCATTGCTTCCCATTTTTTGCTGATTATAAGATCTGTCTGGTAATTTACCTCCGCTTTCAGGTGAGGGTCTCCCACATATTCGTAAGCATCAAGCCCAACGGAAAGATGATTGATAAACTTCTCAGTCAGATCGGCCGAACGCACGCCCCGACCCAAAGCCCACTGCACATAAAACCCCGGATCGAATTGCCAGGTTAAAGATGTATTAACGGAGAAATTGTAATCATTGTCCGGTTGAATATCATTACTGTAAAGTTCTGAAAAATCAGGGGCAGGGTCATCGATAGTATAACTTATCATGTCAAAACGCGCACCAATAATCCATAAAAGGCGAGCGCTTAATTGGTACTTGTTTTCGAAAAAGACACCTAAATCGGATATTTTCGAATCCTGCCAGACCAGGTCGGTGAATTGTTTTGGTTGGGGCAACGTGTCACCGGTACAGCCGTTGATCTTAACCAAACGGTTTCTTTGTCCGTCTTTGTTGGTGTAGTTATAATCGAGGCCGGCAAACTGAACGAATTTTTCACCTGGTTTTAATCCAAATTCAAGTCGGCCCCCGAACGATTTAGAAGTAACTGGAGTTACTGCTTCTGTTAAAGCCCAACTGGGACGGTTCCGTGTTGACATTTCATGATCAGCATATGATCCAAATACTTTAGCTTTAAGCTGGAAGATAACGTTGGAAATATCCTGCGCCATATAATCCAGGTATGCCAGCGTGCTGTTATCTTTGTCAGCATCCATGGGAAGACCTGCGTGGTCCACATCTTTGGCGAACCCCTGCCGCCAGGTTAACTGAATACGGTTTCGCCTGTTCTTACCGTGATTGTTGCCTAATTTCACCGAATAACCAGTTCGGCTATATGAGGAAGGAATGATGGTTCCGTCGCCGCTCTTATAATCGCCGAAATTTTTATAGTCGCCATGCAACGAAACATCTAAACCCCTGCTTAAAAGCTGTATGTTGGCTTGTCCGTAATAGTTATTTCCGTTGGTCATATAACCACCGGCAACATCTCCCTTAACTTTAAATTCATCCACTTTTACAACATTTTTGGTTACTACATTAACCAGCCCTCCCAATGAAGGCCCAAACCGTACCTGATAAGGCCCTTTGATTACTTCGATTTTTTCTACTTCTTCGGGCGATACCTGCGAGATCGCCGGATCCATCCTGTTCGGACAGGCATTAGAAGTTTTAGTTCCGCCATCAATCTGTACGTTCAACTGCTCGTATTTAAAGCCCCTTAACACAGGTTCCATGGCATAGTTACCCCGTTTTACCACACCAAAACCAGGCTGTGTTTGAAACATTTCCCCGACATCGTGTACATTTTGTAATTTGATAGATTTGCCAGAGATATTTGTTTTTAATAGTTTATCAGTCCTTTGTTCAGTAATCAGAATCTCCTCTAAAAACAAGGTGTCTGCCTGAGCGACCACTTTCTGACTAA